>NZ_DKYW01000030.1:0-53131 GCF_002493465.1 Akkermansia sp. UBA7090 | reverse complement strand
TGTCTTGGTCCTTGTTCTGGTCCTTGTTCTGGGCCTTGTTCTGGGCCTTGTTCTGGTCCTTGTTCTGGTCCTGTTGTTTTTTCTTTTCTTCTTCCAATTTCTTCTTTAACTCTTCCAGCTGCCGGCGGTATTCGTCCAGGGATTGATCATAACGGAGCATTTCCTCTTTGTTGGATGCTGCTCCTTCATGGGAACCATAGGCGGAGAGCGCGTCGTCAAAGCGCTTGACGGCTTCCTTAACATGTTTTTTCGCAACGGGTATTTTTGCCAGCCGGGCATCAATTTCCTTAATCTGGTCGTCAATGGAAGAGGGCCGGGCCTGCTGCTGTTCCCCTTCCGGCCTGGAGAAGGTCATGGTTTTGCGGGCCTGGGCGGCTTCCAGGTTGCCAAGGTTGAAGTGGGAATCCGCCTGGAGCGCGGGTTTGGGAGAAAGAAGCGCCTGGGAGAAAGCCTCCGCGGCTTCCTTGGGGTTATCAGCTTTTTGTGACAGGCATCCTTTGGCGAATTCCAGGGCCTGGCGTGTTTCTTCCGCCAGGTCGGGAACAGCGAGCATTTCATCAATGGACTTGACGGCTTCTTCCGTTTTTCCCGTGCGGATCAAATCCGTAACATTGTCCAGGGCGTGCATGTCCGCCCGCGCTTCCGGGCCCAGCAGTCCGGCGCAGAACAACGCCGCAACAGTCAGAGCCGTCATACCGCGGCGCACGGAACGGCGGAAGGAGCGCCAGCGTGTTCCCGCCAGAAGGGTGAGGATCAGGCAGATGAGGGCCGGAACGGCAAAGATGATGTAGCGGTCATTCGGCACGCGGCGCACTTCTTCCCTGCCTTCCGTGGCGTCCAGCCGGTCCGCGATGTCCTTGACGAAGCGGTTCAGCGCCGCTCCGTCGGAGAGTTGGACATACTGGCCTTCCGTTTGCCTGGCCAGGTATTGCAGGCTTTCCGGATTGAGCTTGGAGACGACGTGCTGGCCGCGACGGTCCCGGTACAGGCCGGAGGGGGATTGTTCATCCGGGATAGTGGTGCCGATGGTTGTGCCGATGCCCGCCGTCACGATGATAAGCTGGTGCTGCCGTGCGGCTTCCGCCGTCTTATAGGTGATGTTGACGGTGTCTTCCCCGTCGCTGAGGATGACGAGGGCGTTTTTGGCGTCCGCTTCCTTGTCCCGCTTGAAAGTTTGAAGGGCCAGGCGCACGACGTTTTCCAGGTTGGTTCCCCCTTGGGAAACCCAGCCGAATTGAAGTTGCTCAATGGTTTCTTTTAATGCGTTATGGTCATGGGTAAGGGGCATGAGCAGGACGGCGTCCCCGGAGAAGATGATGATGCCGAAGTTGTCCCCCGGCAGGGCGTCCAGCAGGTCGTACGCGGCGGTTTTCGCCCTTCCCAGGCGGGTCGGGGAGGCATCCTTGCTGAGCATGGAGCGGGAGCAGTCAATAGCAATGAGGATGTTGCGCGATTTGGGAATTTCCTTTACCTCCGTGTAGCCGTCCACCGGACGCGCCATGGAGAGGATGGCGAAGATGGATGCCAGCACGGCAAAGATGACGGGGAGCACCCGGTGCCAGGTGGCCGGAGCGTGAACCAGTTCCCGCCGGTATTCCGGAGAGACGAGCACTTCCCATTTTCTGGAACGGCGGCGCCACAGCCACCAGGCCGCCGCCGCGAGCAGGGCAGGGAGAATGAGCGCGTACAGAACGTTGGGATAAAGGAAAGTCATGACGGATGAAGATCGTGTTACGGGGCGGGCGCCGGTTTAAGTACTTGCAGGGAGAGGCCCAGAAGCGTCAGCGCGGCTCCCGTTACAAGGAAGTACATGAAGTATTCTTCAATGTGGCGGACGGTTTGCACTTTGGCCTCGCTTTTCTCCAGCTTGCCGATGGAGGTGAACGCTTTATTGAAGGATGCCATATTGGTGGCCCGGAAGTGTTCTCCGCCCGTGAGCTGGGCTATTTTCCGCAGGGTGGGTTCGTCAAATTCACTTTGCACCACCATGCCGTTCGCCAGGGTCCCTTCTTCCGTGCCCACAGCGATAGTATAAATTTTAATGCCCAGCTTGGCCGCGTTTTCCGCCGCTACCAGCGGGGATATCTGGCCGGAGTTGGAGGCGCCGTCCGTCACCAGGATGATGATTTTTGATTTGGTGTCCTTGCGGTCGTCCAGCCGGGTGGCCGCCGCCGCAATGGCGGAGCCGATGGCCGTGCCGTCCGCCTGGATCATGCGCGGATGGAAATCCCTGATGATGCTGTTGACCAGGGCGTGGTCCAGCGTGAGCGGACAGAAGGATTTGGTTTTCCCGGCGAATCCCACGATGCCGATGCGGTCGTCCGGACGGCTGTCAACGAATTGGGTGATGACATGTTTGGCGGCTACCAGCCGGTTGATGGGCATGCGGTTGAGAACCATGTCCGGCGTTTCCATGGAGTAGGAAAGGTCAAAGGCGATCATGATGTCGATGCCGTTGACTGTCCGGAAGGTTTTGTCTTCCACGTGCTGGGGGCGCGCCAGGGCGATGGCGATGGCGGCAGCCGCCAGAACGAAGCAAAGGGCGCCTATTTTCCCAGCCAGGGATTGCGGCGCGCGCGCCAGGGAAGCGATGAAACGCACGGTAGGATAGGTGATGGAGCCTTCCGCCCCGCGCCTGCGGCGGAGGATGATGAGGCACAAGATGAAGGGTAGGGCATAGAGCCATTCAGGTTGTGCAAATTGGAAGTGTTCCGTCATGGTATGCTAGCGTTGGTTGAAGCGGGGTGAAGATTTTTTGACGACAAGGTCCGTTTCTTCCTTCGTCCGGTGGGCGTCCGCCTCTATGTCATTGATGAGTTGGACCGTGGCATCCGCCAATTCGTTGACCATGGAATCATTTTCCGGGGTGTCCGGTTCATATTTGAGAGAAGCCATGCGGTCCAGCAAATCTCGCGTGGGGGCCTGTAGTTCGGAAGCCAGCGCGGTGAGCGCATCCGCCCGGCGGTTGAATTCCTGCTGGGTTTCATATAGCGCCGGGTCTTTGGTTTCTCCCACCAGGTATTTGCGGAGGATCAGGGAAAATTCCACGGCGGCCTGCCTGAGGGAGGGATGCGTGTTCCGGAGCGCCGAGATGTCCCGGATAGCGGTTTCCGCCGGGCTGAGCGGCGCGGCGGGGAGGCGTCCTTTCCTGCGAATGAGCACGATGACGGCGATGGCGACGGCCAGCAGGATGAAGGCCAATATGATCCAGATGCCCCACGCATCCCAAAAGCCCGCTTGAAAATAGGCGTCCGGGGATTGTGTTTCCATCAGGGAGGGAAACGCCGGCGGTTCCGGAATGGCCGAAGGGGGGGGCTGGATGGTGACAGGTGTCGGCATGGCTGGCGGAGAGAAGGATTAGCGTGAAAATTTACGGGATCTTCTGGCAAAAAGGGCCCGGAGAGGAGGCATGAAGTTTTCCGTGGTCTGAAAGTCCAGGAAGTCGATGCCCAGGCGGCGGAAATCCTGCGTCCATTTTTCACGGTGCAGATGCACGGCGTTGGCGTGGGCTTCCCGGACATCCTGGCGGGAAAGGTTCAGGAACATGCTTTTTCCGGTTTCCGGGTCTTTCAGGATGACGCGCCCGGCGTCAGGCAAATGCAGTTCCATCGGGTCTGCGATGCGGATGGGGATGAAGTCGTGCTTGAAGTTGAGTTGCCCCAGGGCGACTTTGTTGGTCTCGCCCCAGAAGTCACTGATCATGATGACCATGGCCGCTTTTTTCTGGGAAAGGACAAGCTGCCGGGCTACATCGGAAATGTTCTGGTCGGCCCCATCGTTTTTGCTCGCTACGATTTCGCGGACGATGCGCAGGGTTTGCTTCACTCCCTTGGCCGGGGGGATGTAATGGGAGCGGCTGTTCCCGTAGATAAGGAGACCGCATTTATCCCCGCTTTGGGCAGCGCTGAAAGCGAGCACTGCCGCTACTTCCGCCGCATAGTCCAGCTTGGAGACGCGGGCCGCGGAAGAGGCGTAATGCATGGAGCCGCTGACGTCCACCGCCAGAATGACGGCCTGTTCCCGTTCCTCCCGGAAACGGCGGACAAATGGGGAGTTCATCCTGGCCGTCACTTTCCAGTCAATGAAGCGGGGGTCGTCCCCCGGCATGTATTCCCGGAAGTCGTCAAAGTCCAGCCCCTGCCCGCGGAAGCCGGACTGGTATTGCCCGGCGAAGTTTTCCGTGGCCAGATGCCTGGCGCGCAATTCAATGCGGCGTACGCGCTTGAGAATGTCTGAGGCTTTATCCATGAAATGATTCTCCCTGTTTGGGTTCAATCAGGTTTCGGCAAGGCGCCCCTCGGGGTTTGAAGGATCAAGGCGGATGCGGAAGCGTGCGCCTCCTGCCGTCACGGCACGGGAACTTTCGTCAGGATGTGGTCGATGACGTCGTCCGTGGAAATATTTTCCGCTTCTGCCTCATAGGAAAGCAGGATGCGGTGGCGCAGGATATCATGGGCCAGGTCTTTGATGTCCTGTGGAGTGACGAAGGAACGATGGTGCATGAAGGCATTGGCGCGGGAGGCCAGAGCCAGGTTGATGGTAGCGCGGGGTGACGCCCCTGCGCGGATAAGGCCGCGCAGCTTCACGTCCACCGTTTCCGGGAAACGGGTGGCGCGCACCAGGTCCACGATGTAGCCGCGTACGGCGTCGTCAATATAAATCTGGTTTACCAGGTCGCGGGAGGCCGCCACCTGCTCCGGCGTGGTGACCGGGGAGGTTTCCGGCGGTTTGGCGGAGCTGGCCATGAGGTCCAGAACCTGAAGTTCTTCTTCGCGCGTTGGGTAGGTGACCAGCACCTTGAAGAGGAAACGGTCAAGCTGGGCTTCCGGGAGCTGGTAGGTGCCTTCCTGGTCAATCGGGTTTTGTGTAGCGAGCACCAGGAAGGGATCCGGGAGGCGGTAGGTGGTTTCGCCCAGGGTCACCTGGCGTTCCTGCATGGCTTCCAGCAGGGCGGATTGCACTTTGGCCGGGGCGCGGTTGATTTCATCCGCCAGAATGAGATTGGCGAAGACCGGGCCTTTTTTGGCTGTGAACTGCCTTTCTTCCGGATTATAGATCATGGTGCCCAGCAGATCTGCCGGAAGAAGGTCCGGAGTGAACTGGATGCGGGCAAACTGTGCATGCAGCGTGCCCGCCATGGCTTTGACGGAAAGCGTCTTGGCAAGGCCGGGAACGCCTTCCAGCAGAACGTGCCCCTTGCAGAGAAGACTGAGTATTAATCTGTCCACAAGCGCCTGCTGGCCGATGACCACTTTACCAACCTCCGTTCTGAGAGCAGAAATCCACGATGAGTTCGCGGCGATAATTTCGTTGAATTCTCGGGTATCCATGATTCTTGATAGCGGTGAGACAGTATGCCGGGCATTTACGTTGAAAAAATCCTATTATTTCCCAAGGGCAAATCCGGTTTTCAACAGGAGGTCTTCCCGGAAATGGGGCGCCATTATCTGAAAGCCCACGGGAAGTTCCATGCCGTTTTCCTTAACGGTTCCGCAGGGAATGGACATGGCGGGGAGGCCAGCCAGGTTGGCGGGGATTGTGTAGATGTCCGCCAGATAGGTCTGGAGGTGGTCCATCGCGGAATCTCCGATTTTGGGAGCGGGCGCGGGAGAGGTGGGGCCTACGATGATGTCCGCCTTGGAAAAAGCTTCCGCAAAGTCTCTGGCGACCAGGGAGCGGACTTTTTGAGCGCGGGAGTAGTAGGCGTCATAGTAACCGGAGCTGAGCACGTAGGTGCCCAGGATGATGCGGCGTTTGACTTCCGGCCCGAATCCTTCTTCACGGGTGCGTGAGAAGAGTTCCACCAGTCCGGCGGCGTCTTCCGCTCTCTTGCCGTAGCGCACGCCGTCAAACCGGGAGAGGTTGGAAGACGCTTCCGCGCAGGCGATGATATAGTAGGCGGCGACGACGGCGTCCGCGTGGGGCAGATTGATTTCCACCAGCTCCGCACCCAGGTTTTCCAGCTGTTTCACGGTGTTTTGCACAGCCTCGGAAATGCCCGGATGGTTGCCGGAGGTAAAGTATTCCGAAGGGATGCCCACTTTCAGCCCTTTGACGTCGCGGCCCAGCGCGGCTTCAAAGTCCGGCACGGGGCAGTTTGCGGATGTGGAGTCTTTCCGGTCGTGTCCGGAGATGGCCTGGAGCAGGATGGCTGCGTCTTCGACTGTTTGGGTCATGGGGCCGATCTGGTCCAGGGAAGAGGCGAACGCCACCAGCCCGTAACGGGAAACGCGCCCGTAGGTGGGCTTGAGGCCCACAATGCCGCAGTGCCCGGCCGGCTGCCGGATGGAGCCGCCCGTGTCGGAACCGAGTGCGGCAATGGCGGTAGCGGATGCGACGGCGGCAGCGGAGCCGCTGGAGGAACCGCCCGGGATGCGGTCCGGGGCGTTCGGGTTGCGCGTGATGCCGTAAGCGGAGTTTTCTCCGCTGGCCCCCATGGCGAATTCATCCATGTTCGTGCGGCCCAGCGGGATGCCGCCCGCTGCTTTCAGCAGGCGGATGGAAGTGGCGTCATAGGGAGAGACATAAGGGGAAAGAAGGCGGGAGGCGCAGCGCGTCGGCTGGCCCAGGACATTGATGTTGTCCTTCACGGCGATGGGGATGCCGGCCAGGGGGCTGGAAATATCCGCCCCAGCCGCGGCCCGGAGGGCTGCTTCGCGGTCAAAGGAGATATAGGCGTTGGTTGTCCGGTCCGCCTCGATGGCGTCCGCCGTCAGGTTGACCAGTTCGGCAGGGGAAAGTTCCTTGCGGCGCAGACGGTCGCGCCACTGGGTCAGGGTGCCTTGAATTCTTGACATGGGAGGGAAAAGGTAAAGACGGTTGAAACGTGAAAAGAGACGGGAAGATCAGGCGGATTCCACCACCTTGGGTGTGCGGAACTGTCCCTGGGACTGCTGGGGAGCATTGGAGAGGGCTTCTTCCTGGGTGAAGCCGGTTTCAGGAATGTCTTCGCGCATGACATCCATTGCCGGGAGAGGATGGTTCATGGGGGCGATGCCCGTGACATCGTAGGATTCCAGCTTGGTGATATAGGCCAGGACTTTGTCCAGATCCTTGGAGAAGAGGGCTGTTTCTTCCTCTGTCAGATCAATGCGCGCCAGTTTGGCAATGTAGGCTACGTCTATTTGGGGCGTGCTCATGGTATAAAATATAGGAAAGGTGCGGAAAAGAGGGGGGCAGGGTCCTCCTACTGCTGTTCCAGCAGACGGACGATCCAGCAGAAGGAGGCGGCGATGGCGCAGACCAGCAGGCCCAGCAGCATGAAGTTTTCACGCAGCTCCCGCCTCATGTTGGTGGCGCGTCCGTCACGGGCCACTACGGCACGCAGAGCCCGGTTCTGGTTGCCTTCCCGAACGCGGTCGGGAGGCGGCATGGTATTGCGGTCCAGGCGCATGCGGGTCTGCTGGGCCGGGCGTTTGAGAGAGGCTTCCAATTCCTGGATGCGGCTCTCAATTTCCCGTGAGGCGCGATCCAGTTCTGCCAGTTCTGAGGAACGGCGTTTGGTTTTTCTTTTAATCATGATGCGGAAGGGCTGAAAATCCAGATGAAAAAGAGAATGATGAGGGCAATCAGGAGCAGGGGAAGATGAAAGGAAAGACCCTGGAGGAACTGGGTCATGAATTCGCGGGAGCTGATGCGCACTTTGCTGGAGCGGCGCACCCCGGTGAGCACTTTGGTATGCTGCATGCGCGCGCACTGCTGGACGGCATCCGCGAATTCCTCCTCGCAACGGTCAATGACCTGCTGGCCCTGGCTGATCAGGTTGTCCGTATTTTCAATAGGCCATTCGTCCGGACGCACGGTGCTGAGCATTTTCAGGCTGCGCGTCAGCGCCATATGGATTTGTTCCAGTTCATTGCTTTCCTGGCGGAGGCTTTCCACTTCCCGGCCGATGAGGTCTGTAGCGTTGACCATGCGGTCGCCCAGCTCATTCTGCTGGTCCATAAACCTGGCTTTGCGCATGTGGCTTTCTTCCAGGCGGCGGCGGGAGTTTTCCACTTCCTCCTTTTCCTTCCGCAGCTGTTCCAGTCTTAGCTGGGCCTGTTCCATATCGGCGTCCATCTGGTCGTCTGCCTGGGAATTGTAGCCGGGTTCGGCGTCCATGCGGCGGTATTGAGGGTGACTTGGTCTCATATGCGGAAAAAATAATGCAGGCCGGCGTAAGGGATTGCAGCGTTTCCACTCCTTTTTGCCGGAGCGGGGAACGCCTGCGCGTGCTATTATTTAACTTTCACAAAATAAATCAAGCCAAGAAGAAGGCAGGGAAAGATTTTCCGGATGCTTTCCCGGCAGGAAGTTCCCCGTTCCCGCAAAGGTGGAGGAGGCGAGCTTTTTTTTATGGTCAAGGGCATGGATTTGCTGGTATGTAGGAAACATGCAGTCTGACACGGTAGAATGTAAGCCGACCATGTGGTTTACCGGCAGGGCGGTTATCATGGCTCTCATGTTTCTGGGGTTCGGAGTGTATTTTTATTATGATGCGTCCACCGGATACCCTCAAAAAAATCTGGAGTTTTTCATGCACAAGGCGTTCGTGGACGCTGGAGCCGTGTTTGACCGCGAGGTGAGCGGAAAAGGGGCGTCCGCAGAGGACTGGGAGCGCATTGTTCTGGCGCGCACCGTGAAATTTCCGGAGGGATACGAGATCCCTTCCGGCGTGGACAGGAACGCGATGCCGTGGCCTGCCATTTTGGCGGATTACAGTCTGATGTCCGCTCCCGGCAAGGGTTGGAGCGCTGCGTGGCAATCCTATTCCGGAGAGAAGCACTATCCCATCAAGCCGGTGGACCATCCGTATGACGCCTCCAAAATTTTTGAGCAGTGGGTGGCCGGGTGCATTTGCATGGCGCTTGCCATGGTGGCTCTGTTTTTCCTGGTGAGAACGCGCGGCAGGAAGATGGCCCTGAACGGGGAAGAGGTGACGGCCGCCGGGGTGGTTTTCCGCGTGGATGACATTGCCCGTCTGGATTTGCGCAGATGGAAACTGAAAGGGCTGGCCATAGCGACGCTGAAGCCGGAATGCGGAGGCGCCCGCATCAGGCTGGACGGTCTGACTTACGGCGGTTTCCGGAAGGAGGATTCTCCCCATAACGCGGAAGATTTCATGAAGGCTCTTCTGTCTCTCTACAGAGGAGAAATAGTGGATTATGAAGAGATTCCCGATGCCGGCGGGTCGCCTGCCCGGAAAGAGGACGAGGAACGTGCCGTATGAGCGGGTCTCTTCCACCGGAAAAGGGCGCTAATGACCGCGCGTTCTGCGTCGCCTGCTGGACGCTGGGGGGGCTGGTGTTTGTCCTGTTGCTGATGGTGGGCGTTTCTTTCAGCCTGTCTGTCCGTACCATGGTGGTGGAAAAAGTGGTGGAAAAGCCTGTCCCCGTTCCGGCCCGGGAGAAACCGGAGAGCCCGGGCGGAGTCGTTGGGGATGGAGCGGCTGATGAGACGGTACATAGGGTGAGCGCTCCGGCATCCCCTTCTGAAAAGCCCCGTTCCGTGGAAGAAATGCTCCGGGAAGCCGATTTGTCAGATCCGGCAGCCGATTCAGTTCCGGCTGCCGCGGCTGTTGCGGGAGGGGGGGGCGCCTCCAGCGGGGCATCCCTTCCCGCCGAGAATCCGGATGATGTCATGCCCCCCATGACGGAAGAAGTGGCGGAGCTTGTCAAGGCGGCCCGGTACGCCCAGATTGAAGGAGACCTTAAAGTGGCGGTCGTGAAGCTGGAGCAGGCCATGAGGCTGGAACCTGATAACCCGGTGGTGCTTTATTATTACGGACTCACCTATGAATGGCTGAGGAACGCGGATAAGTCACGGGAGTTTTTTCTGAAAGTATATACCCAGCGGGAGAAGGCGGGAAAATATTTTGCGCGTGCGGCGCGGCACCTCCAGGCCGGCTTTTCCAGCCCGGCGGATTTGCGGGGGGATATGTCCTTCGGCACTATTCTGGAATACCGGGATCCGGAATGCCCCGCCGGGGAGCGCGTCAAACTGATGGTGCCTATTCTGATGAAGGACGGCCTGAATGTCAGGCCGGAGGATTTGCGCGTCATTGTCCAGTTTTTTGACAAAGTGAATGGGAAGAAAGTGGAAAAGACGCACGCGCCCGAACCTTCTTCCCGATGCGTTACGGAACCTGCGGATTGGGCGGACGGTGAGGAAATCATGGAAATAACCTACTACATGCCCCCTTTGACGGAAGAAGAGACGATCGCTTATGGAAGCCTGAAGTATTACGGATATACCGCTAAATTGTATTACAAGGGAGAACCGATGGATTGCCATGCTTCCCCGCCCGTGCTATTTTTACTGGAACAGATGAATCAGAGTTCCCCTTCCGGACTGCCCGAGATTTATGACGGCGGCTTGCTTCCCCCTGTAGAAGCGGCTCCGGTTTCTGATTCTTATGAATCCCTTTTGCCTCCCTGATGCCTGATTTGTCCATGTTTGACCTTCCCCACAATTTTGGCGACTACACGCTGGTGGCATTCATTGGCCGCACGCGCGGTGGGATTCTTTATCAGGCCATCCAGCAGGGCATGGACCGTTCCGTGTTCCTGGAGCTGCTGGATCCGGGCAATCCGGAGGGGGTAGGCGTGGAGGATTTCCTGATGAAGGCCCGCACGCGCGCCGTCATCAATGCTCCGGTGCTGGGCACCGTCTATGAAGCGTCCCAGGCCCAGGGATACTGGTTCGTCACC
The DNA here is from genome assembly GCF_002493465.1 of Akkermansia sp. UBA7090. Taxonomy (NCBI): domain Bacteria; kingdom Pseudomonadati; phylum Verrucomicrobiota; class Verrucomicrobiia; order Verrucomicrobiales; family Akkermansiaceae; genus Akkermansia; species Akkermansia sp. UBA7090. The sequence goes on along the minus strand of NZ_DKYW01000030.1, from coordinate 42,440 downwards.
AGCGAACAACTGGGAGGCGCGTCCCTCCAGGCCTTGCTGGACCGCGGGCAGACCCTGTCCATGAAGGATTTGCTGAAAGTGATTGAAACGGTTGGCAATATGTGCGGCAGGTATGAACGTCTGCGGACCGCTTTCAATATCATGGAGCCGCGTCACATTTTCCTGGATGACAAGTCCTCCGTGCGGCTGATGAATACGGCCGTGCCCGGTGACTTTCACGAAGAAATGTCCCGAACCCAGATGAAGCGCCTGGGCGTTGACCTGCCGCCTCTGGTGACGCCGGATGTGCCCGGAACCACGCGGCTGCGCACCCTGCTGGAATGGATGAGGGAAGGGCAGAACGGAAAGCCGATGCAATGGGACCAGGTTATGGAGCTGGTCGCTGCGGTCCGTGAGCAGCTGGGGCTTTCCCCCCGGGTGACCACCCACCGCTATACCGTCCCCGCGGAATCCCGCGGAAAAGCAGGAAAACGGCTGCTTTGGGCCGGAACGGGCCTGCTGGGCGCGGGAATAGCCGCGGCTGCCGTTCTTCTGTTATTCCCCCGGGAAAAGGAAACCGTATCCTGCCCCCATGTTCCGTCTCCTAAACATTATCCCGATTTTTCCGCCAGCGATCATACGGAAGTCCGCGTAACTTTTCCCGGAGGCGGGGAACTGATTGTGGGGGCCCATGAAATTACCCTGGAATCCTACCGCCTGTTTTTGGAACAGTGGGTACGCCTTACTCCGGAGCTGAGGGAGGAATATTCCCATCCGGATCAGCCGGACAAGAGGACTGCCTCCCATATTCCCCGGGACTGGGAGGCTATGTGGAAGGCGGCTTCCATGCCGGGAGGCAAATGGAAAGGCAGGAAAATAACGCCCCGCTCTCCCGTCGTCAACGTTACTTTCTGGGATGCCTGGGCGTATGCGAGATGGAAGCCCGTGGCCCCTGGAGAACCGCGCTACCGCCTGCCTGAGCGTGGGGAATGGATGGCCCTGGGAAAGATGATGGAAACGGGTGAAAAGGGTGACAAGACGCTGGTGATTGACAGATACAGCAATGATTACGATTTAAAGACCGGCGTATGCGGCATGGCTTCCGGCGTGATGGAATGGACTTCTTCCATGGAAAAGGATCCTGCGCGCGTGAAGGAGCCTCCGGGGCCGGTGGCCTGCGGCGGAGACTGGAGGCAACCCGGCATCTCCAACCGGGTGGAATACCTGCGCTCCCGCGGTGAAAGCCGGGACAACCTGGGGTTCAGAATCGTGCGGGATGTCCGCTGACTTGTTTAATAACAATACTTAACATACCAATATCATGAAACATATCCTTGCCATGCTGCTGGCCCTGCTGGGCGCGTCCGGGGCCCTGGCCCAGATTTACGTGAAAGTCGTTCCGGAAAAGAAGACCTTCCTCAGCGGGGAAGCCATGTATATGAGGCTGACCATTACCAACAATTCCGGCGTGCCCGTGGAACTGAAAAGCCAGGAATATTCCTCCTGGCTGGATATCCATGTGGAGCATTCCACTGCGGGGGCGGAACTCCCACAGTCCAAGTTTGCCCTGTTTCCGCCTCTCAAGGTTCCGGCCGGCATGAGCGTTTCCCGCAAGATTGATCTGCGCCATTTCTATGACTTGTCCCGTGAGGGCAACTACCATGTGCAGGCCGTTGTCAAAATGCCCAACCAGAAGGACATGTTTGCTTCCCAGAAATCCCTGTTTGCCGTCCGGACGGGAACGCCCATGTGGTCCCAGACCGTAGCTATTCCGGCCAGTGCCAAGCGGTGCACTTTTTCCGTTTGCACCATTGCCGTGCGGGGGATCCAGAAGTTGTATGTGCAGACGAAGGATCCGGATACGGGAGTGGCCTACAATGCCGTGTGCATCGGGGACTGGCTGGGGACCACGCGTCCGCAGTGCATGGTGGACGGCAAGGCGAATGTCCATGTCTTCTTCCCAACTACTCCCATGCTGAGCGCGTATTCCCGCATCAACTACCGGGGAACGATGGAGAAGCTCCAGTACTATAAAAAGGTGGTGGGAGCTCCCTCCATGATCTTTCTCCCGGACGGCAGCGTGCGTGTGACGGGAGCCGTCCATTATGATCCTACCGTGAAGCCCAAGACGGTGCCGGATGCCGCTGACGTTCCCGGCATGTGAATCCGTCCGGGTTTCCTGAGAGCCATGCAGGGAACAGGAAAAGGCAAATGCGCTGCTTCTCCCGTACGGGAAAAAGGAAATATTCCGGTATTTCCCTGAGTTATTTTTCCGGCTGAGGCGCGTTTTTCAGGATGTTTTGCACGCTTTTCTGCACCAGGCTGACGGGAAGGGCGTAATTTTCCGCCCGGTTCACTCTGGCGATGTTCATGCCGATGAGTTCCCCTTTGAGGTTGAGCAGCGGGCCTCCCATCAGCGTGCACCGGGAAGGGGTGTCATGCTGGAGGACCATAGGAAAATCATCCCTGCGTTTACTGAAGCCGCCGCTGATCAGGTCATTGGAATCCTCAGGAACGTTTTCTCCCAGGGCCTGACGTCTGGAACCCAGCGTGATGGTGTAGGATAACCTTTTATCCTTGCGTTTGACGTCCAGCGTCACTTTTTCCCCCACTTTTTTCCCGGACAGGATGGGGAAAACGGCATTCAGCGCAGTAATGGGCGTGCCGTCCACCGCCAGAATCTCATCTCCGGCCATGGCTCCGGCCTGGGCCGCGGGTCCGTCTTTGATAACTTCCTGAATGGAACAGGGGGCGCCGAAGACGACGCCCAGATAGGCGGTATCTCCATTCGGGATGGGGCGCTGCGCCGCGCTAAGGGTTCCCAGCTGGGGCCGTCTGGAAGTACGGGTGGTGGAACCGTTGCTTACCACCAGGGTTCCCATGGCTGCATCATTGCTGACGGGGCCGGGGGCGCGCAGGCCTGAGGCTTCCACTTTCACTACCGCGATGTCTGTGGACGGGTCCGAGCCAATTTCCCTGAACTGCCCATATTTGGAAGAACCTACCCGGATAGTCAGATCCCTGTAGGAATGGAGTTCCGAGGCCTTGGTGGCGATATAGCCGTCCGGGCTAAGCACAATGCCGTAAATCACAACATCATGACCGGAAAAGAAAACCGCGCTCAAGTCCTGAAGACGTTCGCGGATGGGTTCGATGATTTTCAGAACGGCTTTTCCGTTGATTCTCTGTTCAAAATCCAGGCTCCCGCTGTTTCCTGCCGCCAGAGCGGGATGAAACAGGAAGAAGGCCAGGGGAGACAGGCAGACGCAGAAAGAACATTTCATGATGGCTTAGGGGTGAATGGCTGGCTGTCCTGTTCCGGTGCCGGCGTCAGGGAGGGCTTTTCTTCCGCTGCCTCCTCCGTCAGAGCATCGAAATCCTTCATGGGCACGTGAAGATTGTCTTCAAGACCGGAACCGACCCGGCTGTGAATGCCAATCAGCTTTCCATCCAGATTGAAAAGAGGTCCGCCGGAATCTCCGCGAATCAACTTGCAGTCCGTCTGAATGACGCCGTCTTTGAGGGAAACCACCCTTCCCAGGCGCACCATCGGGCCGCGTTTCCGATCCAGACCTCCGCCGTGCCCCAGCGCGAATACCCAGTCCCCCACACGAGGCATTTCTTCCGCTTTTTCCACGCAGGGCAGGTCCCTGTCCAATTTGGACGTGGTTTTGGCCATGCCTGCATCCGAATTACTGTTTTGCGCCGTAGTTTTTCCAGGCAGGCACGTTCCATCCGGCAGGATGATTTTGAGCGTAGTGCCTTTTTTGTCCACGACGTGGGCCGCTGAAAAAACCAGGCCTTTTTCCGAAACCAGGATGCCGGAGCCGCTGCCGTTGTTGATTTCAATGCAGACCAGGGCGGGGAGGACCCGGGGAAGCATTTGCTGAAGCCGGTGTTCAATTTGCCGCAAGTCTTCTATGGATTGCGGGGTGGAAGCCAGGAGGCCGGCTCCATCAGCGGATTGTGCCGGAGCTGGCGGAACCAGTAATGCCGTGCCGCAGAGAATGGCGGAAAAACAGGGGAGCCGGAGAGCCGGGATCATGGTTGCCGGGGATTATTGCTCAGAGACGGAAGTTTCCGTCTTCTGCTGCTGGTCTTCCTGTCCTCCGCCCACCAGGGAATCATGGTAATATACGCCGATAAACAGGCCTGCCAGCGTAATAAGGGTAATGAGGAGTTCTTTCATGCCGTCACAGCATAGAATGCGTCCTTGCGTCTGACGAGAGAATTTCATTGATAAGCCGCATTTTGATGCAGTTCGGCAGAGCGTGGGATGAATGCGGATGAGGAAATAGACAAAATAAAGGTTGCTTTTTCCCGTGACAGGCGTATAAATCTGTCAGCGGCCATTTCCGGTTCGCTGGCTCATTTAAAGCGGATGTAGCTCAGGGGTAGAGCGCAACCTTGCCAAGGTTGATGTCGTGGGTTCGAATCCCATCATCCGCTCCATTTTTTATTCCGGCTGGTTTGATGCGGGAATAACGGATTTGCCTGAACAGCGGTGTTTCCGCTTCATTGTTTGAAAGAGCGGAGAAAGGATATGGCGGTTTGTTTATCCTTGCAACGGCGAAACAAGAGCCGGATATCTTGTTTGCGACGAAGTTTTATGCGCTGTCCCGCCTTTGTTGCTCTCCACCGGAAGGCGAGGAATTATTGCGGAAGACCGTTTTCCTGAATGACGGGAGTTTTCTTTGGAAGGACTTTTCTTTTTAAGAACAGCGCCGTCAAATATTTACGGACCGGTTCATCATAGAGTTTCAGGCAGAGCCAGGCCAGCAGGATGCTTCCAATGACGACGGCCAGAGCCCCGGGAAGGGAGGCCGGGAAGGAAAGCTTTTCGTTTTTCACCCATGCATAGTACAAGTAGATGAACGGGTAATGCACCATGTACAGGGGGTAGGAGATGTTGCCCAGGAAACGGCATATTTTATCCGTACGGGGGTCTGTTATTTTACCGGAAGCGCCGAAGAGGAGGATGAGCGGGAAAAATACCGCGAAACACGCTGTTTCATAGAGGCTGTTCATCCAGAAAGCATTTTGTCCTCCCAGCCGAGGAACGGCCAGCAGAAGGGCCAGGGACAGTCCGCACAACCAGAAAGAGTTCCTGACGTTGAACGGCTTGAACAGGCGGAACAGGAGCAGCCCGGCTGAGAAGGAGTACAACAGGCGCAGGGAGCCGCCCGTCCATTCCGTGTCGGTCATGGAGAATCCGGAGCATATGTCTCCGTTGGGGCCCCAGAAGCTGAAGGAGGCAAGACCGCATCCGGCCGCGACAACCAGTATTGCCAGGGAGCGGGTGGAGAGTTTCCGGATGAAGAGGGCATAAAGAAGGTTGCCGATGTATTCAAAGAACAGGGACCAGCTCGGGCCGTTGAGCGGGTACATTTCTCCCAGACCCCGGATTTCCATGCCGGGAGGTGACGGAATGAGCAGAATGTTGACGAAGGTGGCGGCGAACAGGGAAATGACCGCCACCTGCGATACGTCCCATACGGGGCAGCCCTGGAAATAGAAGATGAGCGCGCCGATGAGCGCTCCTATCGCCACCATGGGCTGCAGGCGTATAAGGCGGCGTTTGAGGAATTCCCGGGTCGTCATCGTTTTCCAGCGGTTGTCGTAGGCGTAGCCGATGACAAAGCCGGAAAGCATGAAGAAGAAATCGACGGCCAGGTAGCCGTGGTTGATGATTTGGTCCACATGGCTGGTGGCGTAGGCTTCAAAGATGTGGAACCATACGACGACAATGGCGGCCACGCCGCGCAAGCCGTCAAGAATGTGGTAGTGGTGTTTTTCACTGCCTGGGGGAATGGGCGGATGCTGCGTTTTCAACATGAGAGAAGCTGTTGTTCGATGCTGTTTTTGTTTTAAGGTGAAAAACCGGCTGCTCATGTTCCGTTTTTCAGGTGGATGCAGGTTCTCCGAAGACGCGGTTGCCGAGCTGCCTAACCAAATACCCTTTCTCCCTGCAGATTCTTTCAACAGGCGTTTCCCGCCTTATCCTCCGGCAGGAAGATGAGCGGAATGAACGGCGGTTTTCCGTAGGGGCGAGCCACTCATGCAGAGGAAGATGCAAGCGACCGGGAATCCCGTCAGAATGAAAACGGTTTTGTAAGGATGCCGGGAAGAGCAGGGTGTTGATTGCTGCCCGTCCGATTTCCGTAGACAAGAGTTTCCGGCCTGTTTTTTCTGCGCTGCGGCATTTTTGCGGAATAGGAAAGAGGGGCTGGCAGGAGAGCGGAATGCTCAACCTTTGCGGTAGTTTACAAGCGTTTCCACATATATTCCGGAGATACTGCCGCCGTCCATGGGGGTTATGTCCTTGAATACGGGGTTGATGGGCCGCAGCACGTATTCCGTTTTTCCTGTCTCCTCGTTTTTCCTGCGGATCAGTTTTTTCAGGGTAACGCCGCGTCCGTCGTTGTATTCCACGATGGCGCCCGGTTTGGGGATGGGCGGAGCGGTATGGCGCCGCATGACCACCAGGGAGCCGTCAGGGATGAGGGGTTCCATGGATTTTCCTTCTACGCGAACCACGTATTCGTTTTTACTCAGGGGCCTTTCCATGTAAATGGTAGACGGGACGGTGTCGCTTTCCGCAAGGGAGCCTGCGGCGATGTTGCCGATTATTTGCGTACTGTATTTGCGCCTGGCTCGTTCAGCATGGGACGGGAATTGCCTGACCTGGGGAAGCAAGGGGAAGCGTTTTGGCCGCAGCTGGCATGCCTCCGCCGCTTCATCCGCCAAATCCGTCAGCCACTGGCGGAGGGGGACGCCTTTTTCAGAGGCGGCCCGTTCATATTTCCTCATGCGCTCTTCCGTGATTTCCAGAACGAGGCGATTGGTCTGGACAGGTTCGTTTTCCGGTTGAACCGTTTTGTATTGAGACATCAGGGATTGGATTTTCAACATGGCGCTGGCGGGAAAGGGGCCGGAGGGGGAGAGCCAGTTATTCACCGTACCTTTTTCCGTACCGCATTCCAAGGCAAGCCAGTCACGGTTTTTCCCAATGGCTTTCAACCAGCGTTTCACATCCCCTTTTGTCGGTGTCATGGCTTGATGATACACGATTTTCGTGAATTGTCGATAGAAAGAATTAAATTAAATTCGTTAAAATATGTTGACTAATTAACGAAAATCGTTAAAAAGGCGTTATGAACTACATGCCTTTAGACCTTTCCGTAATGCAGCCGGAGCCTTTTCCGCATCCCGTGATGATGAGGTCCGATCTGCATCCCAGAAAACAGCCCTCCCGGGAAGAAAAGCGGGGCGTTTGTTCCGGTTCCGTCTGCGGCGCGCTGCGGGCGCTGGTTCGTCAATGCTGGGAAGATGCGGAGCGGCGAAAGCTGGTAATGAACATTCTTTCCGTCGCCGGAGCCTGCGTTTTCGGCCTGATGGCTGTCGGCGTGTTCTGGCTGGCTGTTGAGATGGATAATTCCGCCTTGCAGGCTTCCAAGCCTTCCTGTTCCATAAAACCGTAAGCCGGCCCTTGCTCAAGGGAGCCGGAGCGCGTTTTCCGTATTGAAAGGCTCCGATTGGAATAGCCGCCGGAGTTCCGGCGGTTTTTTATTAGCAAAACAGTTTTAATGGGAGAGCCGGGGAAGGGTATGGGGCGTGGAGTATTGCATTCTCATGCTGGTTCCGGATTTTTGGCCGGAGGGAGCCGTATGAAATGGAACAGGAGTGACTTTCCCCCGCGTGGCCGCTTCCCGTTTATCCGGAGCGGTTCGGTTTCATTCTAGCGTGACCGGCTGTTCCCTGGTGGTCTGTCTTGCCGGGATTTGAGGCGGGGATGATGGGCCCTGAGGCCGTATTGTTCATCATTCCGGGCCTTGTGATAATGGTCGGGAGGCTGGAGGCGGAAAATGCCGCCTGGAATGGGGAACTTTCCTCTTCGGGATTTTTTCCGGGTAACAGATGCTCTTTCTGCGGGGAACGTGAAAAATGAAGAGGTTTTTTCCGGTTTTGTCTGTTGAGAAATAGTTTTATGACAGTCAATGTATATTGAATGTTAATATATTAATAATGATGAAGCAGAAAGTGCTAAAAATCTTTTGCATTATAGTTACTATAAGGAATAGCCTGAATGCAGAAAGAAGAAGGCATGGTACGCGGACGTCGTCTTTTCCCTTCTTTTTCCGGAATCCGGCCGGCGCCGTTTGAAACGGCATATCATGAAAAACAACAGACTTTTTATCAAATCATCGCCATGACCAAGAGAATGATTAAAAATGCTTCCTACGAAGGGGAACGCCCCCTGTTCGCTTCCCGCCATCTCAGGCTGGAAGACGTCATTATTTATCCGGGGGAATCCGCCCTGAAGGAATGCTCCGACATTGAAGCCGTACGGTGCGAGTTCCGGGGGAAGTATCCTTTCTGGCATAATGACGGGCTGCTGGTGGAACATTGTCTGTTCAGGGAAGGCGCCCGGGCCGCTATCTGGTATTCCCGGAATCTGCATATGAAGGATACGCGCGTGGAAGCGCCCAAGATGTTCCGTGATATGGACGGGATGGTTCTGGAGAACGTCGTTTTGACGGATGCCCTGGAATGCTGCTGGCACTGCCGGAATGCGAAACTTCGCGGCGTGCAGGCGGAGCATGGGGATTACCTGTTCATGCACGGGGAGAATATAGATGTTGACGGCTTCCGCCTGAACGGAAATTACTCTTTCCAATATTGCAGGAATGTGGTGATACGGAATGCGGAAATACATTCCAAGGACGCTTTCTGGAATACGGAGGACGTGACGGTGTATGATTCCGTAGTGGATGGGGAGTATCTGGGCTGGCATTCCAGGAACCTTCGTCTGGTGAATTGCCGCATTTCCGGCACGCAGGCGTTGTGCTACGCGGAAAACCTGGTTTTGGAGAATTGCACGCTCGGAGAGGATGCGGATCTCTGCTTTGAGTATTCCTCCGTGCATGCGGAAATCAAAGGGCGTGTGCACAGCGTCAAAAATCCGCGCAGCGGCCGCATCGTCGCGGAAGAGTACGGGGAGATTATTCTGGACGAGCATTGCAAGGCTCCGGCCAATTGCTCCATTGAAACGGGAAAAAAACAATCCGGAGAAGCCGCATGAAGTACGATTTTGACACTGTTGTTCCGCGCCGCGGCACGAATTCCTACAAGTGGGATTCCATGCCCCGGGAGGATATTCTGCCCATGTGGGTGGCAGACATGGATTTCCGTACGGCTCCGGCGGTGACGGAAGCCATCCGGAAAAGGGCCGAACACGGCATTTTCGGTTATACGCGGGTTCCTGATTCCTATTATGAGGCGGTCGTGAACTGGTTTGAACGCCGCCACGGCTGGAAGATTAATCCGGAATGGATGATTTATACCACGGGGGTGGTTCCCGCGCTGTCTGCCGTCATACGGGCCCTGACGGTTCCCGGAGACAAGGTGCTGGTGCAGACGCCTGTGTATAATTGCTTTTTTTCCTCCATCCGCAATAACGGATGCGTTGCGGAAACCTGCCCTCTGAAATATGAGAACGGCAGATATGAGCTGGATGCGGATGAGCTGGAACGTAAAGCGTCCGATCCCGCCGTCAAGCTGATGCTCCTGTGCAATCCCCATAATCCCGCCGGGCGCGTCTGGACAAGGGAAGAATTGGAGGAGATGGCTGCCATTTGCCGGAGAAACGGCGTTTTCGTAGTGGCTGACGAGATTCATTGCGAACTGACGTATCCGGGCCATCCCTATACGCCGTTCGCTTCCCTTTCAGAGGACGCCCTGCGCCATTCCGTCACCTGTATTTCCCCCAGCAAGGCGTTTAATCTGGCGGGCATTCAGATAGCCAATATCGTCGCGGCGGATGAAGAAGTCCGGAAGAGGATTGACAAGGCCATCAACATCAATGAGGTGTGTGACGTCAATTCCTTTGCCGTGGATGCCCTGGAAGCGGCTTATAACGGCGGGGAGGAATGGCTGGAGGAACTGAAGCTTTACCTTTACGGGAATTACGAGATAGTCCGCGATATGCTGGCCGAACGCCAGCCGCAGCTCCGTGTGGCGCCGCTGGAGGGGACCTACCTGGTCTGGGTAGATTGTTCCGCTCTGGGGCTTCCCTCCGCAGAGATCGTCCGCCTGCTGGAAGAGGAGGGGCGGGTGCTCGTCAACGGCGGGGAAATGTATGGGGAAACGGAGGGGCGCTTCATTCGCCTGAACATCGCCTGTCCCAGGAAGCTGCTGCTTGAGGGGCTGGAGAGAATCATCCGCACGCTGTGCGGCCGCATTTCCGGAACACGAACGTGCCCGGCGTCCCCTGCAGGTTCTTAACAGGGAGAACGGTTTTAATAACAAGTAATCAAGTTGGCATGGAAAATAAGATGACGAGAAGAACATGGCTCCAGTCTTCCACCGCAGCCCTGGCGGGCCTGGCTTTGCCGGAGTATGCCCTGGGCGCGGTTGCGGAGAAGGGTGGAGCTTCCAGGGTCTGGATGACGAAGGAAATTTCTCCGGAGGCTCTCGTGAGGATTTACGAGGCTCTGGGGCGTCCGGCCGCGGGAAAGGTAGCCGTCAAGATCAGCACCGGGGAACCGGGCGGCCATCATTTTCTGAGTCCGGCCTTAATCAAAGGCCTGGTGCAACGGGTGAACGGCACTATCGTGGAATGCAATACGGCTTACGGAGGCAAACGCTCACGGACGGAGGACCATTTGCAGGCTGCGAAGGATCACGGTTTTTCCGATATTGCGCGGGTGGATATCATGGACGCGGAAGGAGAGTTCACTATCCCGGTGAGGGACAGGAAGCATCTGGAATACGATATCGTGGGGGATCATTTGAAGGATTATGATTTCATGGTCAATCTGGCCCATTTCAAGGGGCATGCCATGGGCGGCTTCGGAGGCGTGATCAAGAACCAGTCCATCGGGGTTGCCTCAGCGGCCGGGAAGGCGTACATCCATTCCGCCGGAAAGACGCGGGATGTTTCCTCCGTATGGAACAATCTGGCCAGGCAGGATGATTTTCTGGAGTCCATGGCGGCTTCCGCGCAGGCGGTGGCGGATTACTTCGGGGACAGAATTCTATACATCAATGTGATGAATAATCTGTCCATTGACTGTGATTGCGATGCCCACCCCCATGCGCCGGAAATGAAGGACATCGGTATTCTGGCTTCCCTTGACCCGGTTGCTCTTGACCAGGCCTGCCTGGATCTCGTTTACGCCGTCAAACCGTTTGAAGGGAATGACAACAGGCCTCTGGTGGAGCGTATTGAAAGCCGCCATGGGCGGCATACGGTAGAGTATGCCGAGAAGATAGGTCTTGGCAGCAGGAAGTATGAACTGAAAGAGCTGAACCCGCTGCAGGCCGTTTAATCGGCAATTTCCTTTTTAGCATCAAAAAACAATAGAAAAAACTGTTATGGAAAAAATCATTTTGAACAATGGCGTTACGATGCCTGTCCTGGGATTCGGCGTTTTTCAGATTCCCGACGCTAAGGAGTGCGAACGCTGCGTGCTGGATGCGATTGAGGTCGGCTACCGTTCTATTGATACCGCGCAGATTTACGGCAATGAGGAAGCCGTAGGCCGCGCGGCGGAGAAAAGCGGTGTTCCACGGGAAGAATTGTTCCTAACCACGAAGGTGTGGATTTCCAACGGCGGGTATGAGAAGGCGAAGGCGTCCATTGACGAATCCCTGCGCAAGTTGCGTACGGATTATCTGGATCTGCTGCTCATCCACCAGCCTTTCAACGATTACTACGGCACTTACCGGGCCATGGAAGAAGCGAACCGGGCCGGGAAGGTTCGCGCCATCGGAGTGAGCAATTTTTATCCGGACCGCTTTGTGGATCTGGCGGAGTTCTGCGAGATCAGGCCCGCCGTCAACCAGGTGGAAACGCATGTGTTCAATCAGCAGGAAAAAGCCCGGGAAGTGATGGAAAAGTACGGTACCAGAATAGAATCCTGGGGACCTTTTGCGGAAGGCCGCAATGGATTTTTCACGAATCCGGTATTGAAGAGCATCGGCGAGAAGTACGGCAAAACCCCGGCGCAAACAGCCTTGAGGTTCCTGATTCAGCGTGGAATTATCGCCATTCCTAAGACGACCCACCGGGAAAGGATGGTGGAGAATTTCAACGTCTTTGATTTTACTCTTTCCCAAGAGGATATGGAGGCTATCGCCAGGCTTGACCGGGGAGAGAGCCTTTTCCTGTGCCACCAGGATCCGGAATCGGTTTTGTACCTGATCAATTACGGGAAGTAATCATTCACATTAGATATTGGACATATGACCGTTATTTCATTGACAAGGATTTGTCTGGCTTTCTCCGCAAGCCTTTGCTGCGCAGGGAGCTTATCCGCTGAACATCATCATACCGACACTAATAAAATCATGACCGAAAAACTGAATGTAACGCAGGAATGGGATAAAGTGTTTCCTAAAAGCGACAAGGTAACCCACCGCAAGGTAAGTTTCCGCAACCGTTATGGCATTACGCTGGTTGCGGATTTGTATATTCCACTGAATGTCAACGGGAAATTGCCGGCTATTGCCGTTTCCGGTCCTTTCGGCGCCGTGAAGGAACAATCTGCGGGCCTTTATGCCCAGACGATGGCCGAACGCGGTTTTCTGACGATCGCGTTTGATCCCTCGTATACGAGAGAAAGCGGCGGATTTCCCCGCTATGTCGCTTCCCCGGATATCAATACGGAGGATTTTTGCGCCGCCGTCGATTACCTCTCCACCCGGGATGACGTGGATTCGGAACGTATCGGAATCATTGGCATTTGCGGCTGGGGCGGCATGGCGGTCAATGCGGCGGCTATCGACACCCGCATCAAGGCTGCGGTAACGTCCACGATGTACGATATGAGCCGCGTGAACGCGAACGGCTATTTCGACGCGATGGACGCCGACGCCCGTTATGAGCTTCGCAAACAACTGAATGCCCGGCGCACGGATGATGCGAAGAACGGTTCTTATGCTCTCGCGGGGGGCGTGCCTGATCCTCTGCCCGCGGATGCGCCCGGATTTATGAAAGATTATTACGATTATTATAAGACGCCCCGCGGCTATCACAAGCGTTCGCTCAATTCAAATGGCGGATGGAACGTTACCTCGGCGCTTTCTTTCATCAATATGCCCCTTCTGGCGTACAGCGGTGAAATCCGCAGCGCCGTGCTCATGATTCACGGAGAAAAAGCCCATTCACGTTATTTCAGCGAGGACGCCTTCAAGAAGTTGAAGGGGGATAACAAGGAGCTGATGATCATTCCCGGCGCGAGCCATGTGGATCTTTATGACAATCAAACCGGCGTTATTCCTTTCGACAAAATCGAACAGTTCTTTTTGAAGTATCTGAAATAAGGCGGTTCTGCGGCTGAATTTGGGTAAGAAAGATGGAACGTGATGAAACGCAAGGATTTTCTCAAAATAACGTCCGGTTTTGCCTTATCCCTGGTTTCCCGGGGATGGGCCGGGGAGGGTTCTTCTTTGCTGCCTGACGCTCCCGGGTCTTCTTCCGGGGCGCCGAAGAAGGGTTTTCCTGGGGAATCCCGGCGCCTTGGAGGTCTGGAAGTGTCCCCCATCGGGCTGGGATGCCTGCCGATGGTGGGTTATTACGGCGGCAAGTATGAGAAACAGGAGATGATTGCCCTGATACGCCGGGCTTTTGACAAAGGAGTTACTTTTTTTGATACGGCGGAAGTGTATGGGCCTTATACCAGTGAGGAATGGGTGGGTGAAGCTCTCGCTCCTGTCCGCGACCAGGTCAGGATAGGTACCAAATTCGGTTTTGGAGTGGAGGAAGGCCGCCCTTCTTCCCTGAACAGCAGGCCCGACCATATCCGGCGTGCAGTGGAAGGTTCCTTGAAACGTTTGCGTACCGACCATATTGACCTGCTTTACCAGCACCGGGTGGATCCGGACGTTCCCATGGAAGAAGTGGCAGGTACGGTGAAGGAACTGATGCGGGAAGGAAAAGTGCTGCATTTCGGCCTGTCCGAAGCCGGCGCCCGTTCCATCAGGAAGGCCCATGCCGTGTGTCCGGTGAGCGCCGTCCAGAGCGAATACGCTATCTGGTGGCGGGAACCGGAGACGAAGATTTTTCCCACGTTGGAAGAATTGGGCATCGGTTTTGTTCCGTATTGTCCGCTGGGACGCGCTTTTCTGGCAGGAGCCGTCCGGGAGGACAGCCGTTTTCAAAAGCCGGACCGCCGCGCCACTTTGCCTCGGTTTACGCCGGAAGCCCTCAGGTTCAACATGCCGCTGGCTGTTCTTGTCCGGGAATGGGCGGAAAGCAGGGGTATGACTCCGGCCCAGTTCGCCCTGTCCTGGATGCTTTCCCGGAAACCGTGGATTGCGCCTGTTCCCGGAACAACCAATCCAGCCCATCTGGATGATTTTCTGGGAGGAACTTCCGTCCGCCTGTCCGAACCGGAACTCAAGGAATTTGACCTTGCCTGTTCCAGGCTCCCCCTAATGGGGCACCGGGCGGATCCATTTACGGAGAGCCAGATAGACAAGTAGTTTTGCCGATGCGTTTCCCTTCCGTTCAAATGCCATAGAGTTGTTTGCGGCGAGGGGAAGATATTAAGCTGTTTTTAAGAAAGAGACATATGATACTGATTTTCGGAGCATTGCTGGCGGTTTACGTTTTCTGCCGCGCTATTTTGCCTCTGAAGCTGAAATGGGGCTGGAAGCTTCTGCTTGCCGCCCTGCTGGCGGTGGCGGCATTCAAATTCCACTTGCTGCATTTGTTTGGAGGCCCCATGTTTTTCTCCCCGGTTTTGCCGGAAGACGTTCTGCTGGCGGCCGCGTGGCTGTTCTCCGTTCTTTTCCTGTTCTTTTTCCTGCTGCTGGCGGTGGATGTGGCGCGGGCGCTGTATCTGCTGGTTTTGTTCTGCCTGCGGAGGAACAGGACGGAGAGGTTCCGCGTCATTGGCAACCGGGTGAATGTTGTTTTGCTGGTTCTTTCCGCCGTGCTGGCAACTGTGGGCATGCTCGGAGGCACCAGAGTGCCCCAGGTGAAGGAGGAAACGATTGCCGTGAACCGCCTCCCGGAGGAGGCGGACGGATTGACGGTCGCCGTGCTGGCGGATCTTCATGCGGACGGCATTACAAGGGAGGACCGCATTCGGAAGATTGTGGAGCGCACGAACGTCCTGAATCCGGACATCGTCGTGATTGCCGGAGATTTCGTGGACGGGACTGTATCCGAGCATGGCGGCGATTTGAGGCCTCTTGCGGATTTGAAGGCCAGATACGGGGTGTTCGGCGTGCCGGGCAATCATGAGTATTACTCCGGTTATGAGGAGTGGATGGAGTTCCTGCCTGCCCTTGGAATTCGCATGCTTCTTAACGAACACGCGCTGGCGGGAGGGGAGGCCGTGGTATTGGCCGGCGTGACGGATCCTGTAGCCGGCCTTATGGGGAAGGAGGAGCCGGATATAAGCAAGGCGTTGCAGGGCGCCCCGGAAAAGGGAGTACGCATTCTTGTTTCCCACCAGCCGCGGCTGGCCCGGGAAGCGGCGGAGCACGGCGTGGATCTTCAAGTGTCCGGCCATACGCACGGAGGCATGATTACCGGCATGGACCGGCTGGTGGCGCGTTTTAACGAGGGATTCGTCTCCGGGCTGTACACGGTTGGTCATATGAAGCTGTATGTTTCCAACGGGTCAGGGATTTGGAACGGCTTTCCCATCCGCATCGGCGTTCCGTCGGAAATTGTCCTGATTCGGCTTCGGAAAGAATAATATATTGATTAGAAGAATTTTAGGAATTGGTTCGGGTATGGCTTCCGGAATAGTTGAAAAAACATATTGACTTATAGTTACTCTAATATTTAGACAGAAATGAGGAACAAGGTTCGCGCAAAGGAATGCCGGATGAAAACGTTTTTTCCGGCCGCCTTCTGCCGCTCCTTTTAACCGGATAAAAATATATGAAAACAATATCAACGATATGCGCTCTGGCCGCGGCCCTGATGACAGGAGCCGGATGTCCGGGGCAGGAACAACCCAAGGTTTCCGCGGAGCCTTCCAGCGTTCTCATTGCTTATTATTCATGGGGAGGCAATACGAAGTACGCCGCTGCGCAAATTCAGAAGGCGACGGGCGGAACGCTGTTTGAAATCAAGCCGGTCAAACCCTATCCCTCCGAATATCGGGAATGCACCGTGCAGGCCAGGAAGGAGATTCAGGAAGGAGTGCGGCCGGAACTGGCCTCCAAGGTGGAGGATATGGGCAAGTACGATGTGATTTTCATCGGCAGCCCCAACTGGTGGAGCACCATTGCGCCGCCGGTCGCGTCTTTCCTGGCAAGTTACGACCTTTCCGGGAAGACGGTGATTCCATTTGTGACGCATGGGGGCGGCGGCATGGCGCGCTGTGCGGACGAGGTTCGGAAGCTGTGTCCCAAGTCCTCCGTTCTCAAGGGTGGCGCTTTTGCCGGGGAAGGAATACGGACGACGAGGGCCGCGCTTGTCAAGTGGGTCAATGAGACGATTTCCATCAACAAATAATGATTTTATGAAACGAACCATCGCGGGAATGGCTTTTTCCCTTGCCTGTCTGATGAATCTTTCAGGAGCCCAAACCATAAATCACGATAAAGTGGAAATGGAGAATGGCAAAAATACGGGCATGTGCGTCAAGTTACCGATGCAGCCTGATGGTATCGTTCGTCTCTCAAAAATAGAAGTGCATTCTGAATATTTGGAGGAATATATGAAGTACGCCATCGAAGTGGGGGAAATCTCCCTGCGCACGGAACCGGGCGTGTTGACCATGTATGCTGTTGCGGAGAAAGAAAATGCCTGCAAGATAACCATTCTCGAAACTTACGCCAGCCAAAAGGCATATAAGTCTCACATCGCATCGGCTCATTTCCAGAAATACAAGCAGGGAACGAAGCACATGGTTAAGGCATTGGTTTTATCCGATCAGACGCCGCTGAATCCTTCAAGCAGCATTGCTAATATTATTAAATAACAAAATAATGAATAAGATTATTTTATTTCTTTCAATTAGTTTTTTCATAACAAATGCCATGTCGCAGGAAAAGATAGTACAGACGGCGGGACGCACTCAGTTAGGAGAGTTTGCTCCCAAATTTGCGGAACTTAACGATGATGTTCTTTTCGGTGAAGTATGGAGCCGGACTGACAAGCTCGGTCTGCGTGACCGCAGTTTGGTAACCGTCACCTCCCTGATCAGCCAGGGCATCACCGACAATTCGCTCGTTTTCCATCTTCAGTCGGCAAAGAAGAACGGCGTTACCCGCACCGAGATTGCTGAAATCATCACCCACATCGGTTTTTATGCCGGTTGGCCGAAAGCATGGGCGGCATTTAATCTGGCCAAAGACGTATGGGCGGAAGATACGGCGGGCGAAGACGCCAAAGCCGCTTTCCAACGTAAGATGATTTTCCCTGTAGGCGAGCCGAATACGGCATACGCCAAGTATTTTACAGGCAACAGTTATCTTGCGCCCGTTTCACGCGAACAGGTGAATATCTCCAATGTGACCTTTGAACCCCGCTGCCGCAATAACTGGCATATTCACAAAGCGACGAACGGCGGCGGGCAGGTGCTTATCGGCGTGGCCGGACGCGGCTGGTATCAGGAAGAAGGAAAGCCTGCTGTGGAAATTCTTCCTGGCACAGTCATCCATATTCCCGCCAATGTGAAGCACTGGCACGGGGCTGCCGCCGACTGCTGGTTCTCCCATTTGGCTATCGAGATTCCCGGTGAGAATGCATCCAATGAATGGCTTGAGCCGGTGACGGATGATGAGTACGATCAGCTTCAAAAATAAAACGGATTTTTTATGACCGCCGCGGAATGTGCGGAGGCGGCGGGAAACAGATAAGAACGCAGAGCGGCCGGGATTCCTCATTGGGAAATCCCGGCCGCTTTCTGTTGCGGATTTAAGGCAGGGCTTATTCCTCAGGAGCGATGTTCGGCTCGCTGGCGCTGACGTAGTTCAGCGGATTGCAGATGTCCGGCCTGCGATTTTCCAAAAGATCCTGGTAGAATTTCTTCTTGTATTTCAACACTTCCATTTGTTTTTTCAGGATGCGGAGCTGTTCCCGGAGACTTTTTTCCTGCTTGAAAATCAGTTCGGCGCGTTCCGGAATGGTGGAATCCCCTTCCTGACACAGGTCGATGTAGTGTTTGACGCCTTCAATCGGGAGGCCCGTCATCCGGAGGCAGTGGACCAGGCGGAGCCACCCCAGGGTGTAGTCGGAAAACATACGGGCATTTCCTCCGCTGCGGTCCACGTCCGGGATTAATCCGGCGTTTTCATAATACCGGATGGTGTAGGCGGACATTTCCATCATTTCCGCAACCTGTTTGACAGTGTATCTGGGGGTGCGGTCATAGGAAGGGCGGTAGGTGCCGGAGGGATTTTTCTGTTTAATCATCGTGTGACTGATAACTTACAGTTACTCTAATATACGAGGTGGCGCCGGATGACAAGTTTTTTACTGTGCTTCACGGAGATAACGTATATTAAAGACCAGGGAAAACGGCGGAAAATTCATTCCGGAGCGGGAGGAACGGGCCATGCACCGGAATATCGGGGAGAAAGGGAGCAAATGAGTTGACTGGCTTTTCCGCCCCGTTACAATGAGGCCCGCTCCGGGGACGGAGCCCGTAGTCATGATTATCGCCTCCCTTTCCGATTCCGCCCGTTACGAAATGTTGAATCCCCTGTTCAGGAGAGCTTTCGATTTTATCAGGGAAGCTGCTCCGGCAGCCCTGGAAGCGGGCTGCCATGTCCTGGAGGAAGACGCCCTGACCGTGATGGTGAATGAACCGGTGATGAAGAAGCGGGAAAAGGCCCGCATGGAAGTGCATGACCGGTTTATTGACATTCACGTGCCCCTTTCCCGGGAAGAAGGGTTTATGTGGAAGGACCGCGCGGCGCTGGAAAAACCTTCCGAACCGTTTAACAGGGAAAAGGACGCGCAGCATTATGACGATGCGCCGGACACCTCTTTTGTCGTGAGACCGGGGCAGTTCGCCATTTTTTTCCCGGAGGATGCGCATGCCGGCTGCATTGGGGAAGGGAAGCTTCTGAAACTGGTGATTAAAGTCAGAACGGCCTGAACCCCATTCCGGAAAAACAGTCCGGAGTGGAGAACAGGCCGTTTCTTCGTGTCCGTTCTGGCTCTTTGCGGGCGGGAACCGCGTTATTTGCCGTCTTCCTCCCGTGTGTCCTGAGATGCGTGTTCCGGAATCCATACGGCCACATTGCCGCCGTGGACGAGAAACCGGCCGTTGCCTTCTTCATCAATGATGACGGTTTCTTCCACGTTGCCGGTAGCTTCCTTCCATGTTTCCCCTGCGTGCTGCTTGCCCACGTTCATGACTTTGTCTCCGTCTTCTCCGTTGGAAATGAGCACGGCCACGCCGGAATGCGGGTGGTCATGATCCCCCACGCGGGTAAAGCCGATGGTGTTCGGGTGGTCAAAGTAGTAATTTTGTTCCCCGAAAGCATGGTTTTTACGGATTTCCAGCAGGATGTCGATGATGGCGCGGTGCATGGGCGGGTTGCCGCTCACACCGTAATAGTCCCCGTAGAAGAGACAGGGATAGCCTTCCTTCATGAGCAGGATGAGCGCGTAGGCAGAGGGCTTGAACCAGTCTTCCACAGCTGATTCCAGGGAACTGCCCCACTGGGAGTCATGATTATCCACAAAGGTAACGGCCAGCGTAGGATGGTTCTGAACCAGGGTTCCGTCCAGAATTTTGGAAAGATCGTAATCGCGGCCCTGCTTGGAGGCCTGGTACATATTGTAGTGCAGGGGGACGTCAAACAGATCCACTTTGTAGCGTTCTTCCTTGAGGTAGTCGTCCAGCGATTCCAGATCCTGTTTCCAGTATTCGCCCACGGCGTAGAAGTCTGCTCCCCTTTCCTTGCGGACGGCCGCCAGGAATTTCCTGATGAATTCGTCATTGATATGCTTGATGGCGTCCAGCCTCATGCCGTCCAGATCCAGTTCCCGGGATACCCATATTCCCCATCTTTCCATTTCTTTCACCACTTCCGGGTGGTTGAAGTCCAGATTGGCGAACATAAGGTAGTCGTAGTTGCCGTTTTCTTCATCCACGCCTTCGCTCCAGCTTTTGCCGTCTCCCATAATCTTGAAGATGGAGGTTTTTTCCGTGCGCGCGTCGTAGTCCGTTCCGGTGAAGTGGTACCAGTGCCATTTGAAGTCGGAATATTTGTTTCCGCGGCCGGGAAAGTTGAAACCGGTCCAGCCTTCAATCTCGTAGGCGTCCGTAATTTCCTTGTCGCGGTTCTGCTGGTCCACTTCCTTGGCCATGAATTTTTCCGTATAGTCCGCCCCGGCCTTGTGGTTCATGACGGCGTCCAGATAAACGCCTACATGGTGTTCATGAAGGGCCTTGATGGCCTCCTGGAGTTCCTGCCTGGTGCCGTATTTGGTGCGGACGGTGTTTTTCTGGTCGAATTCCCCTAGGTCAAAAAGATCATAGGTGCCGTACCCTACGTCGTTTTGTTCCTTCCCTTTGTAGGCCGGAGGAATCCAGACGGCCGTGACGCCCATTTCCTCCAGATGAGGGGCGTCATCCTTCAGCTTGTTCCAAAACTGCCCGTCGTTGGGCAGGTTCCACTCAAAATACTGCATCATGATTCCGTTTTTCATTTGATCTGATTCCTTGTAAATACTGTTCGGGTTGTTGCGCTTCCGGAAGCTGTCCGGTGGAAAAGCGGTTCTCCCGGGAGGGGCCCCGGAAGGGGAGACCATGCGAGGCCTTCAACAGAATAGAGTCCTGAAAGTGCGGCGCGTTAGGCGTACTGCCGGTCTTATGTCCCGCAAAAACGCCAGCGGGAAAAACGGCAAGGCAGGGAGGACTTTTCTCCGGAGAATGGGAAAAAGCGTTTCACCGCCTTCCATATCCCCCCGGAAAGAATGTGCCCTGGGGCGGATTCGTGCCAATAAGGCAGGGGGGAGAAAGGTTATGCCTTTCCCGTGCCGGGAACCAGGTAGTGCCTGTTTTTCAGCCGGTAGTATTTCAGGAACCGGCGGATGAAGAGCAGGGTGACGATAAAGGAAAGCACGTCTGCCAGGGGGAGGGATGCCCAGACTCCGTTCTGCCCCCAGAAACCGGGCAGGACCAGCAGGAACGGCAGCAGGAAGAGCATCTGGCGCGTCAGGGACAGGAAGATGGCCAGACGGGCTTTCCCAATGGCCTGGAAGAAGTTCCCGATGATGATCTGGCTGCCGATGAGCGGAAAGGCCAGCACGCAGATGAGCAGGCCGTTGGCCGCCAGGCTGATGAGCGAGGCGTCATCCGTGAAGAGGCCGGCAATGCCGCGGGGAAAGAGGACGCAGGCCAGGAAGCCCAGCGTGGTGAAGGACGTTCCGGCCAGAACTCCGTATTTGAGAGTGAGCAGAACGCGGCCCGGCTTCATGGCTCCGTGGTTGTAGCCGATGATGGGCTGCATTCCCTGCGTGAGGCCGATGACGAGCATGGCGAACAGGATAAGAATGCGGTTGATGATGCCGTAGGCCCCGATAGCCAGGTCTCCCCCATGGTCCGCAAGCTGCCTGTTGATGGCGACGGTAACCGCGCTGCCGCAGACGTTTACCAGGCAGGGAGCCAGCCCGATGGACAGGATGCCGGTGACGATGGCTTTGCGCAGCTGCCAGATGCCGCGGCGGAAGTGGACTGTGCTGGCCGCATCGGAAAAGTGGAACAGCACGCGCACCATGCCGACGATCTGGGCGAGAAGGGTAGCCACGGCGGCTCCGGTAATGCCCCATTTGAACCAGAAGATGAAGATGGGCGCCAGGATGATGTTGATTCCTACGGAGAGAAGGGTGGAGCCCATGGCTTTTTTAGGGTAGCCGGTAGCTCGCATCACATGATTGAGGTTGAAGAAGACGTACGTGACGGGCAGTCCCAGCAAGGTAATGAGCATGAAGTCGTGCGCATAGGTGAGAGTCTGCCCGCTGGCGCCGAAGGCGGTCAGGATTTCCGTAAGGAAAAGGAGCGTGGGAATCACCAGCACCACAGCGGCAATCAGACTCATGATGAGGACGTTGCCAAGCGTGCGCTCAGTGCCTTCCTGGTCTTTTCTTCCCAGACGGATGGAGCTGATGGCCGCCCCGCCGATGCCTACCAGCGTGCCCAGCGCGAAAGTCAGGTTCATGATGGGGAAGGTGACGGCCAGGCCGGACAGGGCCAGAGGCCCCACGCCGTGGCCGATAAACACGCTGTCAATGATGTTGTACAGAGAGTATACCACCATGCCGGCGATGGAGGGCAGGGAGTACTGGATCAGCAGACGCCATACGGATGCGTTTTCCAATTCTGCGATGTTGCGTGACTGGGCTGCCATGGACGTTCCTCCTTTCAAAACAGGCAGCAAACTATAAAAACGCGCGGATGGGTTGTCAAGCTGTCCACCTGTCCGGAAAACGGCCTTTTCCCCAGTTCCGGAAAGAGGGCTGTTTTTGATTGACTGTGGAAGCTTTTGGGAGTTGAGTCCTTTCCGCCTTTTTCAGAAGCATGCCATGACCATATCCATTTTCCCTTTCCTGCGTGTTGTCTCCGTTTGCGGAGCCGCTTTTCTGGGTTCTTCCTGCCTGCCCATGTTCGGCGCCGGGCAGGTGCTGGCGGGAAGCAGACTTGCGGACGGCCTGCTGTCCCCTTCTTCTCTGGATCTGGTGTGGAGGGGAGACATCCGTTCCTTTCCCTCTTCCGGTTTGAGTACGCCCCGCGGGTTCAAGGTTTCTCCCGCGGATTCTTATTCCCTGCTGATGGAAGCTCGCCCGGGAATTGCCGGAGAGTGGGCCTGCTATCATGACCGCGGCAGTTACTACTGGGCTTTTGTAGCCGGAAAGAAAGAGGAGGAAGCGGGACTTTACGCCGTGCGCCGCGGTGTGGCCGTAAACGGTATTTCCGGAGAAATTGAAGATGCCCCGGCCGCGCAGGATGTCCGGCCACCCTCCGTCATGTAAGCGCAGGTTCTGGTCTTTTTGCAAAAAAATGCTGCCGGAGCCCCGTTTCCCGGCAGGTTGGACACGATAGGTTTGACAGGCAGGCGTTATTGCGGGCGTATTATTGGCCGCATGAAGTTCCTTTTATTATCGTTTGCATGGATGTGCATGGCTTGCGCCGGAGCATGGGGGCAGGATACGGCCCCGTCCTTTCCGGCCAACGGAGCCAATTACAGGCAGTTTCCGGCGGAGCGGCCTCCGCTGGTTCCCAAACCCCAGCAGCTTCGCTGGGACGGCAGGGTTATTCCCGTGCAGTCCGTGCGCATTCTGGCTCCGTCTCCGTCCAAGACTTCCTATCCGGAGCAGATGAAGTTCATCGTTTCCGAGTTGAAGTCTTTTCTGGCGGATCACCGCGTGAAGGTGGCTCCGGACGGGACGTTTGCCATTAAATTCGTCAAGGGGGATGTGAAAACCGGCACGGAAAATTCCAAGCTGAAGGAGGAAGCCTATTCCCTTCGTGTAACTTCCGGCGGCGCGCTCATTACGGCGATGGATACCAGAGGATTCTACTACGGCATGAAAACGCTGGAGCAGCTTCTTCTGCGACGCGGCGGGACGACGACTATTGCCGCCTGCGACATCGTGGACTGGCCGGATTTTGAAATCCGCGGGTTCATGAACGATGTGGGACGCAATTACATGCCGCTGCCTCTGATTGCACGGGAGCTGGATTCCATGGCACAGCTTAAGCTGAACGTTTACCACTTCCATTTTACGGAGAATCCCGGCTGGCGGCTGGAATCCAAAATTTATCCGGAGCTGAACGATTCCAGGAATTATACGCGCATGCCTGGCAAGTTTTACACGCAGAAGGAGTTTAAGCAGCTGGTGGAGTACTGCCGCCTGCGCAACATCCTGCTGATTCCGGAGATGGATATGCCGGGGCACAGCCAGATGTTCCGCAAGGCGCTCAACGTGAAGATGAGCGATGAAAAGGCCACCAAGGCCCTGGTGGCCCTGATCAAGGAGTTGTGTTCCCTGGTTCCCAAGGAGAAAATGCCCATTATCCACATCGGCACGGATGAGGTGCGCGGCAGGGATGAGCAGGTGAACAATGAGATTCTGAAGGAGTACATCAATGCTGTGGAATCCTGCGGCCGCATTCCCATGAGATGGCAGCCCGGCCTGACGCCGAAGGGTTATAACGGTTCCATCCAGCAGTTATGGTCCGGCCGCCAGAACCGCGGCGCATGGCCTACCGACGGGGCGAAGTACGTTGATTCCCTGGAAACTTACCTGAATCATCTTGATCCGTTTGAAACGGCCATGACGATGTATTTCCGCCGGGCGTGTCCGTTCCGGAATGCGGAAGGACTGGGCATGATGCTGTGCTCTTTTCCGGACCTGGAAATCACGGATCCGCGCAACCAGGTGCTTCAGACGCCCGTTTACGCCGGGATGGCGTTCGTTTCCGAACCCTTGTGGAACAATCCCCATGAGAAGGTGCAGGGAGATCCCAACCAGGACGAATACATGAAGTATTTTTCCAATTTGCCCGTGCAGGGAGATCCTCTGCTGAAAGGATTTGCGGATTACGAGAACCGAGTGCTCGCCATCCGGGACCGTTTTTTCATGGATAAGGAGTTTAATTACGTGCGGCAGGCGAATATTCCCTGGAAATTGCTGGGGCCTATTCCCAACGGCGGTAAGACGGAAACGGAATTCGCCCCGGAAGAGGACAACAAGGCAGGGAAGATGAAGGATTCCTACGAGATTGACGGCGTCACCTATGAGTGGTCCGGAGACGATTACACGGGGGCCACCATCATTTTCAAGCATTACTGTGATTTTCCGACGCTGTTCAATGGCGCGAAGATAGGAGCTTATCCCCACAAGAACCATACTTATTATGCGCAGACCTGGATTTATTCCCCCAAGGCGCAGACGGTGCCTTTCTGGATCAGCGGACATACCTGGGCCACGTCCGACTGGCGCAATGGTCCGGCGAGCGTTCCCGGCAAATGGTTCCATGCGGATCCCAAATTTTTCGTGAACGGCCGGGAGATTGCCCCCCCGCAATGGAAGAAGCCGCGCAACAGCGGCGTGCTGGTGGATGAAAACTACCATTTCCGGGAGCCTTCCATGGTTCCGTTGAAGAAGGGGTGGAACCGCGTGCTGGTGAAGAGCCCCAGCAACAATTCCGCGCGCCGGTGGATGTTCACTTTTGTTCCGGTGCTGGTGAATCCCAAGACGCCCGGATGCAATGTGAAGGAATATCCCGGCCTTAAATTTTCCACACGCCCGGAATAGAAAATTGCGTGATGAGCATCTGGAGTTGAGATAATCCGGTTGCGGTATCCGCCATCATCATTACAAAAGAAGCCGCGCTTCCTGCAAAAGCGCGGCTTCTGATTGCATGCAAAGGACGCGAATACGAAATTAAGCCCTCCCCGGCGGCGCGTCATCAGAGCGGCAAGTCCCGGCAGGCTGAGGGAAACCGTGGGCGGTTCCGGCACGGGAGTATGGGAAGAACCGCTTTATTGTAGTTTCAATGAAAGCCGGGTAATTCTGTATTGTTACAGTATTTTCCAGGGAATATTTTCCAATAGTTCGTCAAAGCCGAGCCCCGTGCCTCCGGGAACAGCTGCCTGAGGGGTCATGCCGCCCATCTGGTCAATAAAGGGGTCCGGCTCAAACAGGAGGTGCGTGCAGAGGCCGCAGAGGGGAATTTCCGTGGGAAGGAAGTTGCGGTAATACTCCGCCGCCTGGTAAACGGCCCAGAGCTGCCCTACGGGGTGATCCATGACGGTAGTGAAGACGGGAGGCTCGTAAAGGTATTCCGGCGTTGCTTCCCGCGCGGGTTTGACGATGCGGATGATGGGCAGGTCTGAGGAAATAGCCGGCTGGTGTTCCACGTCCGAACCCATGTCCAGGGCCAGAGGCATGCCGGCGTCCACCAGACGTTCCCAGCTCTGGATGGAGAAGGGGCACGGGTCTTCTATGAAGTCTATCCTGGTTTTCAGATGGTGGGGCAGGGATTTCCAGAATTTCAGGGCATCGTTTTCATTCAGGCATCCGTTGAAATCCAGCCGCCAGCGCCAGGAGGGGACCATGGATGCCAGCATCGTCAGCCGTTCCAGGGAGGCGGCCAGATTGGCGCTGGCCTTGATTTTTCCTGCCTTGAATCCCTTGGATTCCATGATGCGAATGGTGGCGGGGCTGACGCAGGAGGGCAGCGTGGCGTGGCTTTCCGGAATGTGAAGACCGTCAAACAGGCTGACGCCCCTCGCGCGTGCTTCTCCGTCCGTTCGGGCGCATTCCGCGGCGCGGACGCCCAAAGGCAGAGGGCGGCCCTTCCTGAGCGCGTCCAATTCCTCCTGCAGGGTGGCGTCTCCCAGTTCCGGCCACGGCTGGATGCAGCCGTACCCGCCTTCATCCGTTTTAATAAGGGCTCCCTTCCTGCACACTTCCGCGGCTCTGGCGTTCAGAGGGCCGCAGGCTGTTAAAGAATATTCATGGTAAAACACAACTTTAATTCAAACAACCTTTCCATCTTTTGTCACGATGAAAAAAGGTTTTCATTGGATTTTGGAGGGGGAAACGTCTAAGCTCTGCGTCATGTACAGAACATTGGTGTTCGGAGCGGACGGCCGGGTGGGAAGCCGTCTGGCAGCGTATCTGGAAGAACATGGCCTGGAGGTGGTGAAGTGCGGACGGGGCTTTTGTGATTTGAAGGATTTAAGCGCGTTGAAACGTGTTCTGCTTTCTTCCGGAGCCACTCATGTGGTGAATTGCGCCGCTGTGAGCGGATTGGAAGCCTGCCTGGATGATCCGGAGATGGCCCACCGCGTCAACGCCATGGCTCCGGAGATGATGGCGCGCATTTGCCGCCTGGAGGGTATGCGCTTTATCCATTTGAGTACGGATTATGTGCTGGACGGCAGGAGGAAAGGCCTGAAAACGGAGGAGGGGAAGTGCCGTCCCGTGAATGTGTACGGGGAGTCCAAGCTGGAGGCGGAATTCCGTGTGCGGGAGGAGATGCCGGATGCTCTGGTGGCCCGCGTTTCCTGGGTATTCGGCAATCCGGGACGGCCTTCATTCCCGGAAATGGTGCTGCGGCGGGCGATGAAAAGGGAGCCCCTGGCCGCCGTGGCGGACAAATGGTCCATGCCCACATGGGTGGAAGATTTGTGCGCATGGCTCCGTTTTCTGGCTTATGAGAGCGGGGCTTCCGGCGTGCTGCATTTGTGCCAGTCCGGAGAGCCTGTTTCCTGGCACAGTTATGCCGTAACCGTACTGAAATGCGCCGTGAAGCACGGGTTGCTGCCTTCTTTGCCGCCCGTGGCGGAACAAAAGCTCGACGAACAGGCCGGTTTCAGGGATGCTCGGCCCCGGCATACCGCCATGTCCTGCGAACGGCTCTCTTCCCTGATGAAGCAGCCCGTGAGGGCGTATGAAGAGGCCATCGACATGGCCGTGGCCCGCTATGCCGCAGATCCAACCTTTCTCTCCAGCATTTCATGAACGATTTCCGCAATTCCCATGATTCCCGCCCCAGACCCGTTTACCGGGACCGCCGTTCCCAGCCGGGCCGTCCGCGCACGGCTCCCAAAAAGAACCTTTTTGCCAACAAGTCGCCGGAAGGGAGCGAGCAATGGCTCAAGCCCTGGGTGGAGCTGAAGTATTTCACATACAATCCGGCCGTGTTCCCCCGCATGCTCGGCTCCGTAAGCGGGGAAATAGCGCCGGGTAGCCTGGTAAACGTCTATGACAAGAATGGTGAATTGTTCGGCGCCGGATTCTGGAATGAGGCCAGCCGCACGCCCCTGCGCATGGTGCACCACGGGAAGGACGCTTTTGCCGAACGGGATCTGGATGCCGCGCTGGAACGCGCCGTGAAGCTGCGCCGGGAAGTTCTGCGCCTGGATGAGACCACGAATGCGTACCGTGTGCTGCACGGAGATTCCGACGGCCTGGGCGGCCTGGTGGTGGACCGTTACGCGGACGTGCTGAGCCTGGAGGTGAGTACTCTGGCCGTCTGGCAGAGGCTGGACCGCTGGCTGCCCCTGCTGCACCGTCTGTGCGGCACAAAGCGCCATGTGGTGCAGGTGGATGAGGGCATTGCCCGCATGGAGGGCATCCGGGCGGAGGAGGCACCGGCATCCCCGGCTCCCGTCAGGCTGGTGAAGATTGTGGAAAACGGCATCACCTACGAAGTGGACTTCGCCCAGGGACACAAGACGGGCTTTTTCTGTGACCAGCGTGACAACCGCCTCAAGTTCGCCTCTCTGGTGAAGGGGGCCACGGTGCTGGACCTGTGCTGCTACAGCGGCGGCTTTTCCATTGCCGCCAAGATGCTGGGCGGAGCGGCGGAGGTAACGGCTGTGGATTTGGATGAAAAGGCCGTCGCCATGGCTAAGAGAAACGGAAATATCAACCGTCAGCGCATTGAC
Source organism: Akkermansia sp. UBA7090 (assembly GCF_002493465.1). Classification (NCBI taxonomy): domain Bacteria; kingdom Pseudomonadati; phylum Verrucomicrobiota; class Verrucomicrobiia; order Verrucomicrobiales; family Akkermansiaceae; genus Akkermansia; species Akkermansia sp. UBA7090. The sequence goes on along the minus strand of NZ_DKYW01000030.1, from coordinate 14,072 downwards.
TTCGTGCATGCGGATGCCTTTGTCTATGCGCGCCAGATGGTGCGCAACGGCCGCCTGTTTGATGCCGTGCTGCTGGACCCGCCCAAATTCATCATCGGCAGGGACGGATATGAAGAGGGTATCAAGAAATACCATGATCTCAATATGCTGGGGCTGCAATGCGTGCGCCCCGGCGGGCTGTTTGTCACCTGTTCCTGTTCCGGGCTGCTTTCCCCCGCGGAGTTTGAGCATACCGTCATCAAGGCCGCCCAGCGGCAGGGGCGCAAGCTCCAGATTATGGCGATGACCGGCCCCGGCTGGGACCACCCTTTCCTGAGCACTTATCCGGAGGGCCGTTATCTGAAGGTTCTGTGGGCGATTGCCCTGTAGCTGGAGTTTGAGCCCCGGGATGCATTTCGGAAAAACCTTTCAGGCGTGTTGACGTTTTTTGCCCCTCTCTGCTTTCGTGGTGGGGAATATGGCAAAACAAGTATTGCAGCGGCTCAGTTTTACGGCCGGGGAGCTGACCCCGTGGCTGGCCGGACGCGCCGACCTGGACCCCGTGTCCCGCGGTGCCTCCCGGCTGATCAATTTTCTGGTCAGCCCCTTCGGCGGTCTCCGGCGCAGGCCGGGAACACGCCTGGTCGCCCGCGCGGGATGCCGGGAGGGCATGGTGAGGCTGGTTTCCTTCAAGTACTCCACGGGCGTGCAGTTTATGCTGGAAGTGGGGCGCGGCTATATCCGGTATTTTAAGAATGGCGCTCCTCTGACGGATGCGGAAGGCGGGGCGCAGGAAACGCTTACTCCGTGGAAGACGGATGAACAGGTAAGCAACCTCCGGATGCAGCAGCTGAATGACGTGATTTACTGCGTGGAACCTTCTACGCCGCCTATGACGCTGGCCCGCTACGCAGACGATGACTGGCGGCTGGAAGCATTGGAGTTTTCCGGCATGCCTTATGAGAGTTCCCTGCTGAATGCCGTGCGGCTGGAATGCCGCATGGTGCGGGAGGGAAGCGCCAACAGACTGCTGGCGACGGCGGACGATGATGTATTCACTCCGGAAATGGAGGGAAAGGAGTTTCTGCGCATCACCAGGAAATATGGAGAAACCGTGGCGGAGGGAACCCAGATGCCTTTTTACCATTTAACGACTCTGGACCGGGACCTTTACAAGGGAGAAACTTTTTCCATGAACCGGGAGGATGGCTGGAGGCAGGCTTATACCTGCATCCGCGATTTCAGCCGGGAAAGCGACTACCTGAAAGGAGTGGACCGCCCGGAGCGTTACACGGCCTTTTTTGAAAAAGGGGCCGATGCCAGTACCCGCGTTTATGTCAATGGCGCGTGGACGTTGGAGACGACGGGGACCTGGGATGCGGAATGGGAAATTTGTCGGGGATATCCGGACGGTTCCAATTACCTTCCCAACCGTCCGGAACTGGTGTGGCATTCCGTGAAGAGCTTCCAGCAGAGGGAGGGGTTCCGTAATAATTTCACCCTGAGCGGCAATGAAGAGGAAATGTCCTATTACAAAATCCGCCTCATGGCGTACAAGGGCGAGACCTCTGCGGGAACGCCCGTATTCCGTGCCGCTGCCGGCTCCTTCAATCATGAAGTGGTGGTGGAGGAGTATGTTTCCCCGCGCAGCGCCTATCTTGCGAACGCCCTTCATCTGTCCTATCATACGCTGAGTGACTGTGATACCAATGACTGGTCCTTTGGTGCGTTCGGGGTCCGGAACGGTTATCCGTGCACGGTAGAGTTCCATCAGGGGCGGCTGTGGTTCGGTGGCACGCCTGGGCAGCCCCAGACGCTGTGGGCCAGCAGGGTGGATGATTTTTCCGCGTTTACGCCCGGCATTCCGGCGGATTCCCCCATGATTCTGACCATGGCGGCTTCCCAGCAGAACCGCATTTCCTGGATATCTTCCCTCCGGGGGCTGATGATCGGCACCAGCGAGGGGGAATGGCGTCTGTCCGCCACCAATTCAGAAGGGTTGAATGCCTCTAACGCCGGATTTGAGCGTCATTCCGGAGTGGGCTCCGCTTCCCTGGATGCCCTGTCTGTAGAAAACAGCCTTCTTTTTGTGCAGCAGGGTGGGATGAAGGTCCGGGAATTATTTTATTCTCTGGAGGCTGACGGCTACCAGACAAGGGATGTGAGCCTGTTGTCCGACCATCTGCTGGCGGAGGGAATTGTGGACTGGACTGTGCAGAGGAGCACGGCGTTCCATGTCTGGTGCGTGTTGGGTGACGGCAGCGCCGTATGCATGACCCTGAACCGGGAGCAGAATGTTGTGGCGTGGCATGCGCACCGTTTGGAACACGGCCGTATTTTGTCCGTAGCATCCCTGCGCGGTTCCCGCAACACACCGGATGAGGAAGTATGGTTTGCCGTGGCGCGCGGGGAGGGGGATGAGGCCTGCATTACGGTGGAATGCATGGCGGATGGGAATGCCTGCCTGGATGCCTGCACGGAGGCTGTCGTGAAGGGGGGAACGCTGTCCGGCCTGAGCCATTTGGCGGGATGCGGCGCCTTTCTGGTGGGCGGGGACGGCGCATGCATGGATATCAGCGTTGACGGGAACGGAAATGCCGCCTGTCCCGGAAGAGGGGATGGGGAAGCAGTCTCCGTAGGTCTGGCCGCTCCGGCGGAAGTAAGGACGATGCCCCTGGAAACGCTTGAGACGCTGGGTCGCTTTAAAAAGCAGCTAGGTGCGCGCGTCCTGCTTCATGAAAGCACCCTGAAATTCCGCTACGGAACGGGGGCCCCGGAGGCATGGAAGGATTTCCAGCCCGGCAGGTACGGTGTTTCCGAACCTTACTCCGGCTATGTGCGGATGATCCACAACTATGGTATGGATGAGCAGTCTTCCTTTGCCCTCCGTGTGGAGACTCCGGCTCCATTTAACCTTCTGGCCCTGGTGCTGGATGTGGAATTGTAGGTGCAGGAGCGCCGCTTACGGCTGTTCGGCCGCTTCCTCATGGGAAAGCATGTGCACAATGACCTTGATGCCGTGTTTTTCCCCGGCCGCCTTCGCCAGGGAGCGAATGGCGGAGGCCGTCATTCCATTGCGGCCGATGATGCGGGCCACGTCCGTTTTTTCCAGAATCAAACGGAAGCGGACGGCGTCTCTCTGCGGGGATTCCGCAACGCGCAATTCCGCCTGTTCCGGGTGTTGCACGAATTGCAGAGCGATCAATTGCAGGTACTGGCGGATTTGTTCTACAGCAGGATGCATGAAGGGAAATGTGGGTTATTTTCATGAACCCTACTATAAAACCGCCTGATTGAAAAGATGCAATTCCAGGCATTCCCTGAAAAAGAAAGTCGCCCCGACCGTAAAACGGCCGGGGCGCCCCAACTACCCTATGAAACTGGATCGGTTAAGATCCAGAGAGCTTTTTTAACGAGCGCTCACCTGCTCGGGGCGCAATATAGTGGAGGAAAAGGGGATACGCAAGTATTTTTTCATGGGAACAATGTTTTTATTCAATGGAAACAGCATTATATTTTTACCTCATTTTGACAATATCGGGCCGGAAGGAATGGTGGTTGTTATTATCATGAAATCATCTTCCGGGAAGCAGTTCATAAGTGAACCCCTTCAGGTATTCCGTTTCCGGAATATTCAATAAAACCGGATGATCCGCTCTTTGACCATGTTGCTGCATCAGGCGCAGGGTGGCCGGAGCGTCAATGGCGGCGTCAAGCACACTCTCTCGGAACAGGTCCGCTCCGGCGTGGTGGGAACAGCAGAAGGTGGAAAGGATGCCTCCCGGGGCCAGAAGCTTCATGGCGCGGAGGTGGATTTCCTTATATCCGCGCATGGCGTCATGCACGGATTTTTTGTTTCTGGTAAAAGAGGGAGGGTCCAGGATAATCAAATCCCATTTGTGTTCTCCTCCGTCCCGGACGAGGGCCGCTTCCTTTTTCAGGAAGTCGAACGCATTATCCGTGACGCACTGCACGGAGACTCCGTTCAGGCAGGCGTTCCGCGCTACGGCGTCCATAGCGTCCTGAGAAACGTCCACGGCCGTTACTTCCGAAGCTCCGGCCAGGGCGCAGGCCAGGGCGAAACCGCCCTGGTTGCAGAAGCAGTCCAGCACGCGTCGTCCGCGGGCGAAGCGCGCTACGGCGGCGTAATTGTCAAGCTGGTCCAGATACAGGCCGGTTTTTTGTCCCGTCTGAAGGTCAATCATGAATTGCACGCTGCCGCTGCGTGCGGCAAAAGGTTCTGGTTGCTGCCCCCGCGCCACCCGGACGGAGGGGGCAATCCCCTCCGCCGCCAGCATGGGGGAATCATTCCTGACAATAATCCCGCGGGGAGAAAGAAGGTCTTCCAGAACATTCAGGATGATGGGGAGGCGGCGTTCCATGGCGATCGTCAGCGTCTGGACGACCAGATAATCCGCGTAACGGTCCACAATGAGGCCGGGAAGCCCGTCGGATTCGCTCCAGACGAGCCGGGTGAGAGTTTCTTCCGGAAGCAGACGGCGGCGCAGTTCCACTGCCTGGCTGATGCGCCTGGAAAAGAAATCTCCGTTCAGTTCCTGTTTGCGGCGGGAGAAACGCCGGGCGACGATCTGGGAATGGGGATTGAACATGGCGGAACCCAGAAAGCGGTCCTTGAAATCCTTCAGGGCCACGACGTCCCCCGGCTGCGGGTTGCCGAAGACCTTGCGCACTTCCGTGCCGTAAACCCAGTCGTGTCCTTGAAAAATACGTGCTCTTGGAGAAATAATCAAACCTGCCATGTCAGGAAAGGCAATACATGATCGGGGGGGAAAGTTCAAGGGTAATGCGGGCGGTTTCCTGAACGGATGGGGAAAGGGAAGAGGCCTCCGTACCCGGGGATTTTTTGCGCAAGTGCGCCGCCGTGCATCATTCCGGGACTATTTCGGTTGAAAATGCCCAGAAACGCAGTAAAATAGGGCGCGTTATGAAAGTAGAAACTTTTGAAACTCCCCAGGATGCTGCCAAGGCTTTGGCAGGAGAAGTTGCGGAATTGATCCGTACGCGCGCCGCTGAAGGCAAAAACGTGGTTCTCGGCCTTGCCACGGGCGCCACTCCGCTGCCTTTTTACGCGGAACTGGTTCGCATGCATAAAGAGGAAGGCCTTTCCTTTGCCAACGTCATTTCCTTCAATCTGGACGAATACAGCGGCCTGGATCGTGACCATCCGGAGTCCTACTGGTATTTCATGCACACCAACCTTTTCAACCACATCGACATCAAGCCGGAAAACATCAATCTGCCCTCCGGCACGGTGAAGGATGATGAAATTGCCGCCCACTGCGCCGCCTATGAACAAAAGATCAAGGACTGCGGCGGTATTGACCTCCAGATTCTCGGCATTGGCCGGACTGGCCATATCGGCTTTAACGAACCCGGCTCTGATGACACCACCATTACCCGGCAGGTTCATCTGGACGAATTGACCCGTTCCGATGCCGCTCCCGCTTTCGGCGGTATTGAAAATGTTCCCACCACCGCCATTACTATGGGCGTGGCTACCATCATGGGCGCTCGTGAAGTGGCTCTGATGGCCTGGGGAGAAAAGAAGGCGTCCATCGTGAAGAAGGCTGTTCAGGGGCCTGTGACGGTGGAGGTGGCCGCCTCCTACCTTCAGAAGCATCCGAACGCCAAGTTCCTTCTGGACAAGGGAGCCGCTTCCCAGCTTTAATTTTATTACGTTGTAGCAACGGAAACGCCGTCTTTCCCGGTTTCGTGGAAAGGCGGCGTTTTTTATGGGATGAAGGAAAGCGGGAGCTTCTTCTTTCCATGGAGGTTATATGGGAAATGCCGCCTATTCAGGCGAAAGGGAACTGGAAAAGGAAAGCGTCTCCTGCAAGGAATACCCGGATATGGACCAGGCATTGGAAGCGATGAAGAAGGCCGTTACCGATTGGGAGAAGAAATTCCAACAAGAAGTCTGGGACTATGTCCAAAAACTTCCGGATGATGCGAATAGCCGTCCTTATTGTGCAGGGCAAAAAGTCTTGAATGAAGCGATCAGGAGTGTTATCGCTTTAGCGGATGCCAACGGCTGGACCCGGGTTCCCCGGAACGTCACGGTGCCGGGAGTAACGGAACCTGTGTGTTCCCTTCCCCCGGTCAACGGTGAAGAAAACTAAATGTTTCTTTATTAAAGCATGAATAAAGCCTGTCTCTTCGTCAATTTGTTGGTTGGCGTGTTTCTGGCCGGTGCCGCCCTGGGCGATCAGGCGGACAACGGCCTGGAATGCACCATCAAGATGGAAAAAACTTTCTTTGACGTAAGAGACAGGCTACGGGATTTTACGCTCGTTTTTACTAACAAAGGAAAAGAGCCTGTCCGGCTTTATGATGGTTTTTATCCTGATCCAACTTTAGGTCCTCATATCATGATAAAACTTTGGAGCCAACAAACAGGGAAGGAGAAGAAAGAAGTTGGCTCGTATCTGGGAGCCTACCACGTTAACCCGATGTTTCAGGACATCCGGTTTATTACCTTGAAGCCCGGAGAAAAACACGAAGTCCCCATTAAGGACGTTTACTTGCTGGTGGAATTTCTCCCTGAGACGCTGCGTTTGTCCAAGGGAGAAACCTACTTGCTGGAAGTGGAGTACATGGATGAGCGCGGCGAACCGGGAGTTCGCAGGACATACAAGGGAGAGACAAAATTCTGTACTAAGCCTTAACAAATGATTAAAATATCCTCGCTTATATTCGATGAGGGAGGATTTTTCCTTTGTGGAAGCCAGCTCATTTCCTGGGGACTTTCCGGGCGACGGCCAAACTCTCGCTGTGATGAAAAAAATTTTCCGGTATTTAGCACTTCTGGCAAGCCTGTCCCTCCATGCAGCGGCATGGGGGGACATGGCCGACAACGGAGTGGAATGTTCCGTGGTGATGGAAAAGACCCGGTTTGACGCGAGGGAGGCTTTTCCTGACTTCAAACTGGTGTTCACGAACAAGGGTGAAAAGACCGTTCGCCTGTTCGACGATGTTTATCCTATTGTACGGTTTGTTGAACCTAGGAGAGAGGCTAGACCTAATATCCGTATCGAAATATGGCAAAAAGAGGGAGGGGAGAGATATGGGCACATGGTGGGCAAAATAAAGACTCCAATAGCCTGTTATGGACCAGGGTATAAACTCGAAAAGGTAGCGGCTTTGATGCGCTTCATTACGTTGAAGCCGGGAGAAAAGCATGAAGTCCCCATCAAGGAAGCTTACCTGTTGCTGACGTATTTTGACCGTCTTCGCAATGATCAGAACTACGAGTTGGAAGTACGTTTCAGGGATGAATGTGCGGAACCCGGTGTTCGGAGGGTGTATGTAGGGAAGGCAGCATTTCATACGTCGAGCCGGTCGCCCAAAGGAGTGCCTCGGTGAATATTCAAGCTCGTGCTGTGATGAAAAAAATCTTCCAGTTTTTAGGACTTCTGGCAAGCCTGTCCCTCCATGCGGTTGCATGGGGGGACATGGCCGACAACGGAGTGGAATGTTCCGTGGTGATGGAAAAGACCCGGTTTGACGCAAGATAGACGTTCCCTGACTTCAAACTGGTGTTCACGAACAAGGGAGAAAAGACCGTTCGCCTGTTCGACGACTTCTATCCCCTCAAGGAATATGGACCTAATATCGACATCGAAATATGGGGAAAAGAGGGAGGGGAGAGATATGGGTACATGGTGGGCAAAATAGAGACTCCAAAAGCCCGTTATGGACCCTTGTATTTGCTTGAACGGGCTGCGGACGAGATACGTTTCATTACGTTGAAGCCGGGAGAAAAGCATGAAGTCTCCATCAAGGAAGCTTATTTATTGCTAACGTATTTCGAACACCTTCGCAATAACAAGAATTACGAGCTGGAAGTACGTTTCAGGGATGAATGTGCGGAACCTGGTGTTCGGAGGGTGTATGTAGGGAAGACTGAATTTCGTACGTCGAGCCGGTCGCCCAAAGGAGTGCCTCGGTGAATGTTCAACGTGGATTCAATGAGAATGGTGAAAGTCTCTTTTCATCACGTCTGAGGTGTGTTGTTGCTTCTTTGAGGTTCCCGGTAGGATTTGTGCCAGTCACCTGTGCATCAGAGGAATATTCCCTACCAGCGGAAAATACCGGTATTCTCAAATTTTGAGCAAGGGGCAGGCAGGGTAGACTTTGATGTGGAATCATGGGATGGCAACAGGTCTGTGGGAAACTGTTGACCCCTTCCACGGTGCCTGAAGGATTTTTCCGGACAGTAAAAGGCTGCAGCTATTTGAGCCATGCCAGAAATTCATGGTTGCCGTCCGTTCCCGTGATAGGGGAGGGTTCGCACCCCATCCAGGAACGGTTCAGCTCCTCCGTGACGAAAGTGCGTATGGAGTCCACTGCCCGCTGGTGCAAAGCCGGATCCCGGACGATGCCGCCGGGGCCTATGTCTTCCGGCTGAAGTTCAAACTGGGGCTTGATGAGCACCAGGGCGTCTCCTCCTTTTTTCAGCAGGGGAAAGGCGGCTGGCAGGATTTTTTTCAGAGAGATGAAGGAGACGTCGGAAACGATCAGATCCACTTGTTCCCCAATATCCTCCGGAGTCATGTAGCGGGCGTTGAATTTTTCCTTCACAATGACGCGGGGGTCCTGACGCAGTTTCCAGACGAGCTGGTTGGTTCCTACGTCTATAGCATGCACTCTGGCGGCTCCGTGCTGGAGCAGGCAGTCCGTGAAGCCTCCTGTGGAAGCCCCAATGTCAAGGCAGACCCTGCCTTCCGCAGAAACGGGGAAGGCGTTCAGGGCTCCTTCCATTTTCAGGCCGCCGCGGCTGACATAGCGGGGACGGTTTCTGATGGCGATATCCGCGTCTTCATTGACCTTGAGACCGGGCTTGGTGGAGGGATGCCCCCCCACGCTCACTTCTCCGGCAATGATGAGCCGCTGGGCCAGTTCCCGGGATTCTACGAGATTGCGGGAAACCAGAAGGATATCGAGTCGTTGCTTGCTCATGATTCGGAAAAAGATGTGAACGCAGGTATTTCATGAAACCGTATGAAGAATCAAGAAAAACCGAACTCGGAAAGACATTTGGGCGTAAAAATGCGGCATTCCCCGTACTGGAGCATTTTACGATTGATTCAAGGCTGGTTTATAGGAGATTCTGCGGCGGATGGAACACCGCTACAGGCAATTGATGCGCAGAGTCAGGCTTTACCTGCTGACGGAGGTACGCAAAAAATCGTGGACCAGCAAGTTCCTTTCCGCCAGGGTTTTTGATTCTGTTTACTGGTCGTGGAACAGGCAGTCCGTAGCGACGGGCGCCGCCTGGGGGGCTGCCGCAGCGATTGCCCCGCTTCCCATGCAGAGCCTGTGGGGCGTTTTCGCCTGCCTGTGGCGCAAGGGCAATATTCCCGTAGCCATTCTGATGGCGTGGCTTTCCCCCCCCGGCTTTACCTTTTTTGCCATTCCCGCTCAATGGTGGCTGGGATGGTTTCTTTTTTCGGTTTTGGGGCTCCCTACGTCCGGAGCGAACTGGGAGATGCTGAAAGCGGGAGTTCAACAGTGGTCCTGGGAGCCGTTTGGCGGATTGAGCATCGGCATGGTAAGCCTGGAATTCGCAGCGGGCTGGATTGTTTCCAGCGTGGTTCTGGGTGGACTGTGCTACGGACTGGTGCAGCTGGGGTGGAGGATAGGCCATTTCCTGCACGGCAAAAGAACGAGCGGCGAGGCGTAAAAAAACTGCCGCCTAGGTAAGGCAACGCAACCGGAAAGCCGGGCAGTCCGCAGAAATCAGACGGCTACTTCCATCAGCAGAACGGTTGAGTTCTGAAGGGCTTCCATGGAGACGGTTTCCGTATCCGTAATTCCGGCTCCGTCCCGACTGTGCAATACTGCATCTCCTATTTTTATTTCTCCTTCTATCACGAAGATGTATATGCCCGTGTTCCTTCCCTTGAATTGGTATTCCCGTTCTATGCCCCTGTCCAGCTCCGCCCAGGAAAACCAGGCCTGCTGCATGATGGAAATATCCGTTTCCGGGGCCAGGAAGGTAGAAATTTCATTGTGTTTCAGCAGGGGAGCAATGTTGTAATCCCGGTATCTGGGAGGCGCGTTGACTCTGTCCGGAATAATCCATATTTGCAGGAATTCCAATGGTTCCGTGGGGCTGTCGTTGAATTCGCTGTGCAGGATGCCCGTTCCGGCGCTCATCACCTGAATTTCTCCGCGGGTAATGGTGTGGCTGTTGTTCAGGCTGTCTCCGTGGCGGAGTTTTCCTTGTAGAGGGATGGAAACCACCTCCATATTTTTGTGCGGATGGGCGCCGAAGCCTTCTTCCGGGAGAACAGTGTCGTCGTTGAGTACGCGCAGAGCTCCGAATTGCATGCGTTCCGGGTTGAAATAATTGGCGAAGCTGAACGTGTGGTATGTGTCCAGCCATCCGTGGTTGGCATGACCACGGGTGGATGCCCGGTGAATGGTAATGTTCATGATTGTCTGGGGTAGTAAGAGCGGCTTTCCGCCTGTAAAGTGTTTGACTGGATGAAACGCGGGGATGTTCAAGGCGGATGACATCATTTCCGGTGCCGTAAAATAAATAGGCAACACAAATTGATGGTGCAATGTCTCTTCTTTTAAGGTAGCGTACCGAAGCACCTGTGCAAAGAAGACAAGGCTTATGGCTCAGCGGACATTTATGAGATGGATTAAGGGGCTGATTCCCACAGTGATTATTTTGCTGGGGGCGTTGTTGCTGGGGTGCGTATGCTGCATTTCCATCTGGGGGGTGCCCTCCTTCGTCGTGCAGCGGGTGGAACAGGTTCTTCTGGAAAAGGGCATCCCTTCCCATATAGGGACGCTGAAGGTTGCTCTGTGGCCCCGTGCCGTCGTGACACTGAAAAACGTGGAGTTGCTGGATCCGGAGGCTGCGCCGGAAACGCGCCGGCCCATAGTTTTGCTGCATGAGGCGGATGTGGCGCTGAATTGGAAAAAACTGATAGACGGGCAAGTAGTGCCGGAGCGGGTGAATGTGAAGGGGATGGACGTCACCCTGCCCGTAGATGCAGGGAATCCGGAAAAAGTTTTTTCCGTAACGGGGGTGAACGCGGAACTGAATCTGGAGCGTCCCGGCATGGTGGACATCGTCAATGCGGATGCCGTGGTGCAGGGCATCCGGGTGACGGCCCAGGGGGCATTTTCCATGGGGCAGGATGATTCCGGCGACTTTACGCTGACGGCTCAGGACATGGCCGCCGTCAGGGAACAGTTGAATCAGGCGCTGAATTACATGGACCGGGTGAAGTGGCCTGAATCATCCCCTCCGCGCCTGATTGTCAATTTAAGCGACGATCCGAAAGGCGGCGTGCGTGTGGGCATGGATTTGCAGGCGCCTTCCCTCAGGTACGGAAAAATCATGCTCAAGGATTTTCTGTTCAGCGGGGATTATGCGGATTCCGTCATTATGGCCAAGCGTTTTACCATGCGGGATGCGGAAACGGCCGGTTTCGTCAGCCTTTCCCTCCAGGCCGATTTGAAAAAGCGCACGCTGATCTGGGATGTCCGCAGTACGGCTCCGCTGGTTTCCTGGGCGGTGGCTATTGTTGATGAAGCTCTGGTGCCGCGGGAAATGAAGTTCCTGAGCGAGCCGCATGTGCAACTATCCGGGCGTGCGGTTTTTTCGGAAAACTGGGAGGGCGTGGAGCATCTGAATGTTTTAGGGGCCGGTTCCTTGGGTGCGTTTTCCGTGCTTGGGGAAAAATTCCAGAGGGCTTCCTGCGATTTCAGTTACGAAAACGGTAATTTCTATGTAACAGACCTGGACATAAGGCATCCCGGAGGCAGTTTTTCCGGCAAAGTGATGGGAGTGGACGGGGAAATCAAGATAGACGTGCACAGCACATTGCCCATGAATGCGATGCTGGGCATGGCCCGCTCTCTTGCGCCGGAGGATGCGAAACTGCCGCCAACGTTGGAAATCAGGGGAGACCCGGAATTGAAGGTGTACGGTTCCGTGGATATGGGGAAGGGCTGGAAAGGGCCGCTCCGGGTGGACCGCCTCCGGATTGAGGCTTCCGTGACGGATGTCTTTTACCAGGGGGTGGAATTTGTTTCCGCTGCGGCCAGGGCGGAATTGATCGGCCGTTCCATTAACGTCACCCAATTGGACTTGGTGCGGAATGACGGCCGGGTGAGGCTGGAAGGCAGCTACCTGGGCACTGACCTTGTTTTTACGATGGAATCGAATCTGGAACCTGGACTGCTGGTGACTCTGGCCGGGAATTCGGTTCCTGTTCCTGAGAATTTGCAACTTCCGGAAAAAGCGGTTTTATGGGTTCACGGCAGGCTGGATATTCCGGAGGGCAAGCCTGTGGAGCCGACGCTGGTCCGCGCGCGCATCCATGCGGAAAACCTGGCTTGGAACAAGGTTTCCGTTAAGACGGCGGATGTGGAGGCGGAATACCGTCCCAACCAGCTTTTTGTGCAAAACTGCCGGATAGAAATGGAGAAGGGCGTTTTTGAGTTATTCGCCAACGGTTTTCTGGACGGTCAGATGTTTATCATGGGGCAGTCCACGGTTCCGCTGCAAACGATAGACCAGTTGTTGAGCATAAAGGATGACGACTTTTTAATGAGCCGCTTTTCCTTCCGCCAGGATTCCGGCCTGGAACTTTCTTTCCAGGGGACATTGGGCCTGTACAATCTGGAAAAGGCTTACGACTTGCAGGCTACTGTTTCCGCAACCAACACGCGCTACAAAGGGGTGGATTTGAAGTCCGCCCGGGCGGATGCCCATCTGGTGACGGACCAGCTGGTGCTGACCAATGTGACGACTGTGGTTTCCAATGGGAATTACCTGTCTTCCGCCGGATTGTCCGGAGGTCCTTCGGAATGCACGCTCAAGGCCAAGAGCATAGATTTCCGTTTTGTGCAGGATACGGTGGAAGTGCTTGGCCTGGAGGGACAGGCCTATCCCGGCTATACTCTGCGGATGTTTTCCGATAGCGCCGCCAGGGTATTGAAGGAGTTCGTCTTTACACGGCCCGTAACGCTTTCCGGCGGCGGCATGTTCCCGATGGGGGACGACATGAAGCTGATGAAGGGGCGCATCCGCTTTGACGCTTCCGCCGGGCGCGTGCGCTATCCCTTGCTGGGTACTACGCTGGACCTCGGAAAAACAAAGGGAGAAGTGCTGCTTTCTCCGCAGTGGGTGGTTGTGGACAAGATGAAGGGAACCATCTGGGACGGTTCCTTTACGGGCCGTGTGCTGGCGCAGATTGACGATGGTGATGCCCTGAACGGTTCCTTTGTACTCCAGGATATGAACCTGGCGTCCATTGGGAAATCCTATGACAAGAAGATGGAGAAAGCCACTGTGCACGGCGCCATTGAATTTTCATCCAGAGGCGGCAACATGAATTCTATTCAGGCGAAGGGGGAGGCGGCCCTGGTGCATGGAGACCTGGTGGAAATTCCCCTGTTCGGATTTTTGGGGGAAGCCCTCTCCAATTATATTCCGGGACTGGGGCATCTGATCAATTACAAGATATCCAGGGCCGATTGCGATTTTTCCATTGAAAAGGGTTATGTGCGCACCAGTAACTTCGCGGCCCAGGGAAGCAACATGTCTCTGGAGGGCGGGGGCTGGGTACGGCTTTCCGACCTGCAGGTCAATTCAGATTTCAAGCTGGGGCTGCGTGGCCTGCCGGGGCTGATTACCTCCCCCGTCTTCCTTCTGGCCGGCGGGTTGTTCCAGGTGCGCGGCACGGGGCCTTTAAGCAATGTTTCCTGGAACTTCGCTCCGTTCTCCGGAGGGAAAGCCCCTGTTCCCCCTGCGCCGGCCTCCATCCGGAAGAGGTAGCGCATGGCAAAAGGAACATGAAAAGAGACGCTTTGGCCTTCGTCAAAAGAAGACCTCTTTCCCGCCTTCGTCTGTTTCATGGTCCGCGTCAAGAAGAGAGCGCCATCCGGGGCCGGCAAAACATCGTCATCATGCCGACGATCGCCCATCAATCAGAGGGGGACGCCTCCCGCGCCCTGCGCGGAAAACGCCCCCCTCCTTACTTCCTTGATGACTTCAGGTATTACTGAAGAATTGTTCCTAGAAACTCCTGGCCACGCCGGCGTTG
>NZ_DKYW01000029.1:0-15744 GCF_002493465.1 Akkermansia sp. UBA7090 | reverse complement strand
CGAATTTGGAATCCGCGGCGCAAATGCAAGAGATAGGATATTTTTGTAGCAAAAAATGTTCCGATTATCGGGATTTCTATTAGCTATATATGTAATGCCTTAATAATTAATTTGAAAAATCTATCTTCACGAAAGGAGGATGAAGCGGGATATCGTTTTCTTTCCTGCGTGTTCATAAAAAATGGAGAGGGAAAATTTGTCTTGTCCTCCGGTCAGGACTGGAGGGAAAAATACGGTAACAGGTTTACGCTTTTCCCATTTTATAATTTTACGTTGACGCCGGATTCCAAATTCGGTATGACACATACCGTTATGAGAAAAACATTATCTCTCTTGGCGGTTTTGGCCTTGGCCTCCATGGCTAATGCTGCTTCATTTTCCGTTGACCTGTCTCCAACAGGGGCAGGAACCACGGGTGTTTCCTCTTCCGGGATTTCTCCTCAAGATGTCTTCGGTTACAATGTTCAGGAATGGCACGGAACTTGGGAAAACAGTTCCTTGAATGGTCAGGTGGGGTTTGAAGCAGGAACCCTCAAGCTGCAAATTGGAGCTGTGGCATCCAATAATGCGGGGGGAAATTTTGCCGGACTCAAATTTGAGATGCCGTCCGGGACGGATTCTGCAACTTTGTCTTTTGACATTTCCAAAAGCGCTTCTTGGGGAGGTTCTCTTGGGTCTTTTGAATGCAAATACATTTGTAATGTCTATGGTTTCTCGGATGATGGAACATCCTCAGTCATAGGGACTTGGACGCTGGAAAACGCCAAGACGGCCCTGACGAGCAGCCCAACTTCCGTTTCCGTTGACCTGGATTTGAGCGGAGCGGGGAATTATTCATCTTATGGGTTGATATTCAATTCTATGGAGACTTCGTCATTAGGGGCTGGTGCCGGTATGGCCGCTGACATTACCAATATCAGTCTTTCCGGGGAAGTTGTTCCGGAACCGGCTACGGCATCCCTTGGGCTCCTTGGTTTGGGAGTTCTTCTTCTGCGCCGCCGCAGGGATTGATGGAGGCGGACAAGTGATTTAGCCGGGCAGACTGTGTCAAAGCCGGTTTTGTGAAAGGAGGGGATGAATCATCCCCTCCTTTTTTATCCGCTTTCCACACGGTTTTTTGCTGGATTGATGGACAGGATCGGATAAAATGGCGGACGGTATTTATGGTTAAGGCGTTTTTCAAGAGTGCAGCCTATTTGCTGACAGCGTTTTTTGCGGGAGGCGTCTGTGTTTTGCAGGCGGCGGAGACAGCCGGCTTCGGCGTGGACCTGGGCAATGGTTCCGGGACGGCACAGGAGGGCTGGACCAATGTAACCATGCCGGCAACAGCGTCGGGTGGCGCCAATGTATTTGTCGCCGTTCCGTTAATCAGAAATGGTGCGGCGTCTTCTTCATCGTCTGTGGCGGTGGGAGCCTTGTTCGGCAGGATGGTTTCCCTGACCGTCTCCGCTAAATGCAGTTCTGGCGGTTCTTATACTCTGGCGGAACCCAACACCCGGTATACCTGGTATGAAGGAGGGAAACACCGGCACAACGGTACGAACGCTGACGCGCCGTCTGCTTTTGAATTTCCCAAAGGCTGCGAAGCTTTCAATACGAGCATGCGACTGAGCGCCAACGGAATGTCGGCCGCTTCCGCTACGGCAAGACTTTCCTTCTCCGGATTCCAGGCGGGCAAGGAATATGCGGTATCTTTCTTCTGCGGGCACAATGCGCCTGCTTATGAATCCATAACGCTGGTCAGCGGATCTCTGGTGAGCGTACGGGGGCTCCAAAGCTCCATGGGGAATCTTTCCGGGAACCGGTTTTCCGGTCTTTCCAATTCATCGGGACAAGACGCCTATCTGGCGGTGGAGTGGAAGGCCTGCGCAGATGAACAGGGCAGGCTGGTGTTTGACGTGACCAAGGTGGCGAACAGCAGTGCTTCCGGCCGCATGGAATTAAATGCCGTTACTGTCAGCACGGATGATTCCCCGGCTCCGGAAGTTCCGGAGCCCCGGCCTGTCAGCGTCTTGCACAACAAGGCGCTCATTTTTTTGCCTTCTTCTCTTGCTTTGCCTGTGCCGTCCTCCACATGGACGGCTGAAAACCAGTTAACCTGCGAATTCTGGGTCAGGCCCAATGATGACGCCGTCACGGGAAAAATCATCTCTTTGGGGAATGCGTGTGTTTCCCTGGATCACGGTTTCCTGGCTCTGTCTGCTCCAGATGGGGATTCCGTCGCTTCCGTGAAAGCAGCCGGGGAGGAATTGGCTGCGGGAGCGTGGCACCATGTGGCCGTTTCCGTGGGAGTGGAGGATGTCTGTCTGTATGTGGATGGTCGGTTGGCTGTTTCCTCGCCTCGGACGCCTTACTTGCAGGCCATGAAATCAGGCTGGAAGGGGATTGTGCTGGAAGCGGGGTTCAAGGGGGCTCTGGATGAACTGCGTTTCTGGAACACAGCCCTGGGCGGGGAGGAAGATGACTTCTTCATGAACGGCCCGTTGTCCCTGTCTCATCCCAGGTATGGGAATCTGGTGGGCTGCTGGCGTCTGGATGGGGATTTCCGTGATGCCAAGTGGACGGAATTCTCGGAAAAAACAGGCAGCGCCTTTGTGCGCCCTTACCAGGCGGTTGCCCCTGAAGGGGCTGAATTCTCCATCGTTACGGATAATGAAACGTTTCGCTACATGCTGGTGACGGCATATGTAAGAAATGTACATGTCATTTATGACTGGCCGTCGCGCGCGCACCTCATCAACAATTCCGATTTAATCTACATCAATTCCGTCACGCCGGCCGCGAATGGCTCTCTCAATTTTCAATATCCGGACAATGACGTGACGGAAAGCTCCGGTGTGGTTTTGCTGCCGTCTGACGGAGAATGTTCCAATGTCCTGGACTTCTCCGGACAGGGGGCTTATATGAACGTGGGCGGAGGTTTGCTGGGCGCCGGCAGCTCCGGAGCGTTCACCGTGGAAGTCCGCATGGCTTTGGACGGAGACGGTCAGGAGGCGGTGCTGTTTGAAAATGACAACGTTTCCATGAGGCTGGAATGGAAGGAAGGCCATTATCAGGCTCGTATCCAGACAGGGACGGATAAAGCCTGGGTGGCGGATCTGCCTCCTGTGGAGGCCGGCAGGTATTTCTGGCTGGCCTTCGTCAGAAATTCTTCCGCGGGTACGGCATCCTTTTATGTGAACGGGAATGCCGTGAGCACGGCCGCCGCGGATGCGGGGGAAATGGAAGGAACCGCCAATGCGGTCATAGGAAGGGATTTGGACGGCAGGATTGATGAAATGCGCGTGTGGCATGAGGCCCGTGCGACGGCCCGGCTTGGTACGGCTGTGCAGCATAGCTGGGGAGACAGGCTGCTGATGGGCCGCTGGGGGACAAGTGACCAGTTTGGTCATGATACAGCTTCCTGGGTGGAGCATGTGCGTATTCTCCGCAGGCTGACTAAAGGCGTTTCCGGCATGCGGATACGTCTGGGGATATCCGGCGGGAACTGGTCCGCTATGCTGTCTGACGCGAATGCCCGTGCGGCTTTTGCCGAAAATGTGGCGGAAGTTGTCCGCAAGCATCAACTGGACGGGCTGGACCTGGATTTTGAATGGATTGAGCAGAACAACACGGCCGCCTGGAGGAATTACGGAGAACTGGCAAAAGCCATCCGGACAGACTCTCCGGACATGTTCTTTACCATTTCCCTGCATACTTACTATTATAAATTTCCTGTGGCCTATATGCAGTATGTGGATTACTTCACCTTCCAGAACTATGGGCCCCAAATTGACGTAAACGGATACAACAGCATGGTTTCCGCGTGCGGAGCGTACCGTTCATGGGGGTATCCGGACTCCAAGATCATGCTCAGCGCGCCGTTCCAGGGAACTCCGGGAGCGGGGCAGGGCGCCGATATTCGCGCTTACCGGGATATTGTTTCAACCTGCGCCGGTGTGAGGCAAGACTCTTCCCTGGACTCCGCCAGCTTCAATTACGGCGGAGGCAAAGTGAAGACGCTGCACTTCAACGGTGTGGATACGATCAGGAAAAAGGCCCGGTACATCAGTGAACAGCAAGTGGCCGGATTCATGTACTGGGATTTGGGAATGGATGTGGCGGATTCCTCCGGGAAGAACGACTACTTTGACGAATGTTGCCTGCTCCGGGCCGCCAACCGTTATGTTTCCTCCACCGCTTATCCTGATACGCCGAGCCCCTTTGCCCTTTCTTCTGCTGGGGAAACCATCCCTGCCGGGGGCGGCGCCGTGGCGGTGGAAGTGCAGTCGGAAGAGGAAACTCTGGGCTGGGTGGTTGCAGACTGTCCGGACTGGATTTCCGCCTCCGCCGTTTCGGGGATCGGCCGTACTACGGTCATGTTGACGGCAGCGGAAAACAAATCCGCCGCCGAACGGTCCGGAACGGTAATCTTCCGTTCTTCCGACAAACAGGAATGCTCCGTCACCATAACGCAGGATGGCGCCGAACTGACGGGCTACGACAAGTGGGTGCAGGACTCCTTCCCGCCGGATGCTGCCGCGGACCGGACGGCTATGGATGCCGTTCCTGCCGGGGATGGCATCACCAACCTGATGAAATACGCCACGGGGCAGGATCCGCTGAAACCCTGCGGGAGCGTTACGAAAGTAACATTGGAAGAGGGAGATGACGGATGCATGCATCTGGTGCTGCGCTGGCCTGTGAATCCGCAGGCGACGGACGTGAAGCATGAGGTGGAAGCCTCCACGGACTTGGCCGACTGGATTTCCCTGGGAGAAGTGGAAACCGCCGGAAAGACGGCCGCCGAATTTCGGGATGCGGAATCCGTACGGGAAAGCGGGATGGAACGCCGGTTTCTGCGGTTGAAAGTGACGCGGGAATAACTTCGGGTACGCCTTTTCTGAAAAACTTCCGTTCTTGCTTCCGTTTTTGGAGAGAGCCCTCCCGGCCCGGCGCGGCATGGCCCGGATGAAGGCGTTTCTCGTATCCGTGCCGCGACGGACGGCTATTTGTAAAGACGCGCGAATTTCAAAGGCATTTGCTTACCTTGAAACAAGAAGGGCCGCTTAAAAAAATCGCGCCCGCTTTGCGCGTTTTTCTGCTGGCTGCAGGAAAATCTTCGGCCAAAGCTTTGTGCTCCACCGCCCTTCCGTGGTATTCCCGGAGCGGGAAAGGAGTCTATTTTTTCTTCATGTTGAGTTTTTCCCTCACCCGCTCCACATTGGCGAGGGCGTCTTCATTACCCAGCTCCGCCGCCCGTTCATACCACTTTCGGGCTTCAGACAAGTCCTTGGCTACGCCGGTTCCCCGTTCATACATGGACCCCAGGTTGTTCATGCACTTGGCGTCGTCCTGTTCCGCACCCTTGACGTAAAACTGATAGGCCAGGGCCATATCCTGCGGGGTGCCGAGACCTTCTTCATGCAAGTAGCCGAGCAGGAAATGCATGCCGGACACCGCATGCTTCTGGTTCTGTTCCAGGTCGGTCAGAATGTTCAGCGCCATTTTCGGATCCGGCTCCATATCCTCTCCCTTGATGAGCAGGCGAGCTTTCTCCACCAGAGCCTCCGGGTCTCTGGTTTCCGCGGCTTTCAGCACATAATCCTTGTGCAGCTCCCTGTTCGGCTGCACGCCGATGCCCAGTTCGTAATAGCGGGCCAGCCTCTTGAATCCGCGTACGTCCTCCTTTTTCACCAGGGCGGTGGCCGCCGTCATGGCAGAGGCCAGGAGCTGCTGCCGTTCCGCAGGCTCCTGAACATTCCCGGCCACGGTTTCATAATAATTGGCCAGCTCGTCCAGAGCTGTCAGGCTGCCGAGTTCCACGGCCTGTTCCCAGAATTTCACGGCTTCCGGATTGATGGTTTTCGGGGCCGGGGCCTGGCGTTCCCTGCCGGACGGGGTCATCCAGGGAGGAACGGCTCCGGCATCCGCTTGAGCATCTTCCTCCTTACCTTTCTGTTCCGGCTTCCGGAGCCACGGCGGAGTGCTGGCGTCCCCGCCGTTCAGGGTCAGCTTGACCTGCTGGTAGGCGGAAGGGGAACCGTTGCCCAGGACCGCCGTCTCCCCCGTATTCTGGGGATAGGCTGCCTGGTTGGCCAGGAAAAGAAGGGAAGGAATATGTCCCCGTGCCGCCAAACCGTGCATCATGGCGCTGTAAGGCTGTAGGTTTTCATTATTGGAACTCCACATGTCCGCCGCGTCCACATGGCCTTTCAAGGCTCCCCGGAACATCCAGGAATCCCCCTCGGCCATGCGTTTTTCCAGGCCGAATTCATAAATGAGGGCGCGGCCGAGCACGTACATGCCGCAGGGATCTCCCTGTCCGGCGGAAAGGCGGGCCCAGGCCAGGGCTTCCGGATATCCGGATTCTTCGCTCCTGTAACTGAATAACATCAGGTATGCCAAGTCTGCCTGGCTGCGGGCGTCCCCCCCCTGAGCTTTTTTGCGGAGGGCGGCAGTCAGCTGTTCCCACTGTTCCGGCGTGGCGTATTCGGAAATTCCTTTCAGCGTGATAAAATCTCCTGCGGCGGCTTTTGCCAGGCAATCATTCAACAGCGTTCTGGCGGGTTCTGCGGACGGTTTGTCCATTAAGTCCGGGTTTCCCATCTGGGCCAGGCGCAGCCTGGCCAGGGGATGGCCTTCCTCCGCCGCCTGCCTGTACCATACGCGCATATTTTCCCGCGCTTCGTGGGCCTTCCCTACGGAATCCTGTGTATTGGCCAGTTCCTCCTTCCACAGCTCGCCCAACTGTACGCTGGAATCTGCGTCTCCCAGCTGGGAGGCCAGCTCAAGCTCCTTATGCGTCTTGGCGTAGGGGGGAAGCTGGTGGAGTTTTTTTGGGGGAAAGGAAAGCGGTTCCTTCAGGTATGGCATGCCCCGTTCGTCATGAAGGGACAGCAGATCCAGGGCCGCTTTGCGCAGCTCCCGTTCCTGCGGGGGCCGCGCTTCGGAAATCAACTGGGCGTACCAGGCGAAGGCGTTATTGCTGCCCAGTTTCCTGGCCTGATCAAACAGAGGCTGGAGAGATGAGCTTTTCCCTCCACCCGTTTTTCCCTTCATGCCGGCGGAAAGGTCTGCCAGCAGGGTTTCAAGATCCCCTCTGGAGCGCAGTTCCGCCAAGAGCTTTCCGGCCTGTGCCGGGGTGGTCTCCTTCGTCATTTCCGCCAGAAGCCGCATGGCTCCCGCGTGCCCCTTTTCCGCAGCCAGGGAAAGGAATTGAATGGCCGTGTCCCTCCATTCCCTGCCGTCCTTACCGGTGCCGGAAGGGCCGCCGTCCAGGGCAAGGGCCAGTTCCCCTGTCCGCGCCAGAAGAACCGGTTTGGCGTTTTTCCGGTATTTCTTCAGGGGCTCGATAACTTTGGCGGGGTCTTCCTTCAGCCAGTCCACTTTGATGAAAGCGAGCTGGGCCAGAGAATCCTGATCGCCGGAAGCTGCTTTCTTTTCCAGGGGGGCCAGGTAGCGCCTCAACTCGGCTTCCGGAAGATCCGTGACGGTGTACAGGGCCGTGATGGCGTCCATGTCTCCCTTTTCCGCAAGCTTGCGGCAGCCAGCCAGCCATTCCGCGTGTTCCGGCTGCATGGGGTGCGCCTTGAAAATCCCGAAAATCCCGTAAGGATCCGTCATCATGAGCTTGGGAGCCGGATGGCCGGATGCCGTGGCCGCGTTACGGAAAAAATGCTGCATATGTTCCAGGCAGGCCAGCGGCAGGTCTCCCCGGTTCAGGTAATAAAGACCCATCCAGTATTCCCCGGCCAGCATATTGGCCCGAAAGTCTCCTGCAGCGGCTTTGTCCAGCACTTCCCCGTACGTCCAGCCGCCGTCCATAGGCAGTTGGGAAAGGTCCCGGACCGGAACGTATTCCACCTGCCCGGGAGGATTTGCCGCTGTGGCGGATGGAATGTCCTGGCCATAAGCCGGACCGGAAAAAATAAAGGGAATAAGCAAAAGACGGGCTCGCATGGATCAACTCTTTTCTAGCAGGAAAAACCTCTGCCCTACAAGCGTTTTTCACGTGTCTGAATGTTTAATTATTGGTCATGTCACGTTCTTTTTTTAAGAAAATAAATGGAGTCGGACAGGGAGGTCCCGGAGATGTATGCGGAAGCCCGCAAGGCGGAGGAAATGGCTTTCCGGGAGACAGGATGAATGAAGTAGACAAAGGGATGAGGGATTCCAAGCCCGCCGTATTTCTTACTTCCGTCCGGTTCGGATTCTTTTGATGAATATCCCCGGAAAATGGCCTTTTATTAAATTTTCCTCAGTTGTTCCGGATGATCGCTCAACTGGGAACGCAGCCGGTTTCTGTCCAGCTTTCCCATAACTGTGAGAGGGATGGGCGTTTCCATGACGGCGCGGATGCGCTGGGGGCCTGGGGCCGCCGCATTCCATGCGCGGCAGGCCTGCTCCAGAAGGGCTGCGGAAGGACCGCAGGCAACCAGTTCCATTCCGGCGCGCGGATGTGGAACTGCCTCCACGACAGCCTCCGGAACGCTGCGGCGCAAAACGTCCTGGACGGCATCCGGATCCACCAGTTCCCCCAAAACTTTGACAAGTCTGTCCGCCCGGCGCAGAAAGGTCAGCAAACGTCCTTCCAGGCGTACCAGGTCGCGGGTGCTCCACCACTCCTGCGGAGCGACCCGTTCCAGGAGAAACCCTCCATGGGGCTGCGTCAGCAGACGGCCAGACAATTTTCCTTCCCCCTGGAAGCGCAGGAGGCCCTTTTCGTCCGTCTGAACTTCCCAATGGGGCAGAAGGGAGAGGCGGTCCGTATGGTAGGAATTTCCGGGAAGGGCCGTGGCTAATTGGGAGCCGGCTTCCGTCATGCCGTAGCTCTGCACTACAGGCCAGCCAAGGGTGCGCGCTTTCCGTCCCGTCTCCGCATCCAGCGCGCCGCCGCCTACGATAATGCACTCGGCGGTGGAAGGCGCTCGGAGGCCGAGGCGGACCAGATCCACTACCTGCGTGGGAACCAGGGAGGACCATCTGGCTCCTGAGCTTCTCATCAGGTCGGCATAGGCCTGCGGGCGCCACTTACCGCGGAGCGTATGGACGGCGGTTCCGGCCAGGGCCGCGCGCAGATAAATCATGGCGCCCCCCACATGCCAGACAGGCAGCGGACAGCACCAGTCTCCGTTTTCCGCATGCAGATGTTCCAATGCCCCGCGCGCGCATATGTCCAGAGCGCGGCGGGTGAATAAAATAGCTTTGGGAGGCGAACCGGAAGAGCCGGAGGTGGCGAAAGCCGTGATTCCATCCATGCCCTGGCGGGAAAGAAAGGCGGCGGCCTCTTCCGCCCAGCCTCTCAAATGGGGCGGGGCCATCACGCAAGGGCCGTTGCCACGGTCCCAGGGCAGGGGTGTTCCGGAGGCGGGCATGGCGGCGGCAGTTTACCGGAGGGCCTTTCTGCGCAGGGTGTGCCAGCGTTCTTCCATGCGGGGCTTCAAATGGTGTTCAATCCATGCATAAGCTGCTTCCAGGCCGCCCGCTTTGAAAGTGCGGCCTATCTCCGCTTCCACGCCTGTGGCGTTGCCGGTGCGGCGCAGAAAATCATTGCTGGTGAATTCTACGAAAAGCTTGCCGTTGATTGCTCCTTCCTCCGCCAGAATCCATTCCCTGACATACAACGCCAGAATGGCGTCCCCTACCCATGCCTCCGCACGGAGGCGTTCTTCTGTAGCCTTGTCCATATGATGGTTCATGAAAATCTGGCAATGGCGGTTTTCCCTCCCAGAGGATCCCTGATGGGAGGCGGAGGCTCGCCGGGCGCCTTGTTTCCGGAGGGGGAAGCCGGTTGGCGGTTTTCCCGCGGGAGCTCCGGCAGATTGTCCGTGGGCGAGGCGGGGGCTCCTGGCAATGGCGGGTTCTCCTTGACGCCCTGTGGCGCGGGCGCGGCTCCCGGAACCAGGGGCACGTCCAGCACTCTGTCCTGGGCCGCGCGGCGGTTGGCGGCGTCCCTGGCTTCCAGGGACTTGCGGAGCGCTGTTTCCGATTCCGAATTCCAGTATCCGGAATCCAGTTCTATATAAATATTGGAATAAGGCAGGGATGTCTTGGTTTTAATGACCAGCACGTTGAACTGCCTGGCCGCGTCTTCGATCAGGGAATTGATCGTGCGGCTCATCAGTTCAAAATGCTGGCGCCCAGGAAGCATTTTATTGATATTGTTGCGGTAACGCTTAATGCCGGGAGCATAATCCTCCGTAACGCTGCGCAGCTCCGAGCTGATCATGATGCGGGGCACCACGTGGGCTTCCTCCTCCAGCATATTCAGCACATCCAGAAGCACTTCGTCCGACGTTTTGTCGGAAACCATGGTTCTGATGCCGGTTCCCGTGTAGGCGGGAAAGGAGGATTCCGCAATGACAATCCAGTTTCTGGCCCCCACGATGGCCAGGTTTTTATATAACTGCTCCTTCCATTCCCGTTCTGCCGGGTTGGCGTCCTGGCAGCCGCTGAGCAGGCTGATGATGCATATGGGCAGGATGAAGGGGAGTCGGGTCATGGGTGGGACCCCGCCTTGCGGGGCTGGAAAATGGGCTAGAATTTATGGGACCGGGGTTCGCGGCAGGCGCTGGGGCAGCGGCCTTGTTCCGTAGCGAACGGCGCTCCCTGGGTGGGAGCCGCCTCCGTAAAGGCGACGCCCGGCAGTTCAGTAGGTACGCCTTGAACGGGGAAATCCTTTCGCAGGGGGAAGTAAGGATAGCCTTCCCACATCAAAATGCGGCGCAAATCAGGATGGCCTGAGAACCTGATGCCCATCAGGTCCCATGCTTCACGTTCGTGCCAGTTGGCGGACTGGAAAATTTCCGTGACGCTGGGCACTTCTTCGCCGTCGTCCACCTTCGTCTTGAGGCTCAGGTTCGCGCCTGTTTCCGACTGCGTCAGCGTGTAGTTGACTTCAAAGCGGGGGCTTTCCCCCATATTGTCCACGGAAGAAAGGTTAACCAGCATATCAAACCCGGCGGAATCCCGCAGCCAGCGGACAACATCCGCCACAGCCTGGCGCGCGACGGTCAGCGTAATATCTCCGCGGAATTCATAGCGTTCCGTGATGACGTCTTTCCCAAAGCGATTTTGGGCGTTGTCTGCGGCGGTTTTAATCTGTGATTCTAGAGAAAGCATGGAGAAAAAATGGTAAAAGTGGAATGGAAGAAACGTTGGAAAAACTTACTCAAGAGGCATTTCCGTGTTGACCGGAACGGGAGCGTTGGCTTCGCGAGGCTCTTCCTTCTTGAAGAAGGTGCGTGCGGGCTGCTGGGTATCCATCTTGTTGCGCAGGGTAAGCAGGGCTTCCAGAATAGCCTCCGGACGGGGCGGGCAGCCGGAGATGTAAACGTCCACGGGGAGAATCTTGTCCACGCCCTGGAGCACGGAATAGGAGCGGAACATGCCGCCGGTGGAAGCGCACGCGCCCATGGCGATGCACCACTTGGGTTCCGGC
Source organism: Akkermansia sp. UBA7090 (assembly GCF_002493465.1). Taxonomy (NCBI): domain Bacteria; kingdom Pseudomonadati; phylum Verrucomicrobiota; class Verrucomicrobiia; order Verrucomicrobiales; family Akkermansiaceae; genus Akkermansia; species Akkermansia sp. UBA7090. The sequence continues at coordinate 4,322 of NZ_DKYW01000029.1, read as the reverse complement.
ATCTGGTCCCAGATGCGGCGGACGGCCAGGGCCATTTTATAAGTGACGGTGCCGGCTACAATCATCACGTCCGCCTGGCGGGGGGAAAAACGCGTCACTTCCGAGCCGAAGCGGGAAAGGTCATACCGGGAACAGGCCACGGCCATGAATTCAATGGCGCAGCAGGAAAGCCCCATCGGCATGGGCCAGAGGGAATTTTTACGAATCCAGTTGATGGCGGCGTCCAGGGTGGTATAGACAAAATTGCCTTCCGCATTGGAGTCCAGTACTCCCGTTTCGTAAATATTCGGTTCGTTCGTGGTGACCATGATAACAGATGATTCTTGCTGAAGTCAGATTAGCGAGATGCCTTCAACTCTCAAGCCTTAATTTGGTTCAGCCATGATTTTCTGCGGCTTGTTCCGGCCCTGTTTTCCGGCCTCACGGGAGGGGGGATGAATAAACCCGCACAGGGTTTCCCCCGTGCGGGTTTTTTATCCAACTATATTACCTATGAAACTCAGAACTCCCCATAATGGGCGGCGGTCTCTCTACCTCCCGTCGCCCGGTTTGTTGCTGATGCAGGTTAGAGTCCCGAACAGGAACATCCGTTCAAAAAGAAGAAAATTGTATGACAAAAAGTCGGAAATATATTTGAAAATTATTGAAAATAAATATATTATATAGCTATTTTCTTTCCAGGGGATGCGGGGCCGGAGCTTCATTTCTTTGTGGTGCCTGTGAAGAAAATGGCGGAGCGGAAAGGACGGAGGGGCCGTTTACGTTTTTCCTGTTCCTGAAGGCGCGGATGGAGAGATGAGCGATCAGCCAGAGGCCCAGAGTGATACAGGTTGCAAGAGCGGACATGCTTTCCGTAATATCCCATAAAAATAGAATGGCCAGTTCTGCCGCCAGCAAAAAAATCCCCATGAAACGCCAGTACAGTGATTCTCCCTTATGCTTGGCGCGAGGGGAAAAATCGGCAAGAAGGCACGGGATATCCAGAAGAAGAACGAGAAAATCAAGCATGATATTTGTTATGATAAACAGAAATAGATGGCTCTCCTTTGTTTATCCTATTTGTTCGGTGTTCGGCAGTTCAGGGCGCTATCTGAAAATAGCCGCGGTATCAGGTAGCGTTCATGGCTGGTGACCGTGCCGTTAACCGTCACCTTCTTCATGTAGCGCCGTCCCTGGTAATCGTAGCCGCACTCAATAATCGTGTTTCCATTCTGGCTGGTGAAGCTCACCGCGCGGTATATAATCAAATAATATTTTAAAGTCCAAAATAATATTATAAATCATCCGTTAATACAGAAAATCCACTTGTTTGTAGAAATTAACTATTACTTTTTCACGGCATTGAAAACTTTTGAAATGTTGCTAAAACAAGATTAAGTAAATTCGAGATTGTGTATTACCATTATTTCCTATTCATCTCAAAAAAACGGAATATAGATTTTATCATTGGCACAATAAGGATCTACCAACTCATTTTAACAAATTTGAAAAACGAATCTCTCAGCTAAGCATGAGCCTTAATTATTTGATTTAGTAAGATATTCCAATATAAAAAGAATATAACATACATAGGGAAAAAATAAACAATGATGAACAGGGATATTGATTTTTTGATGCATTCGTACCAGCTGAAGAATGATACAATATATGACAAGTATGCTAAAAATAGAAATAAAATGCATCTGAGATTTTTATCATCAATGTTACTGGCATATTTGCCCGGCAGCACAAAAAATCTATAGTCATCAGGTAAAATAAGCATGCATCCAAAAAATAAATATACAAATAAAATATAGCTGAAAATAGATTTGCTTTTCTTAAATTTTTTTTCTTGAAAGAAGATATCAAATGATATCATTGTTTCAACAATTTCTTTTACGTTTTTCATAATTATTTATGAACGGTTGTATTTTTTTTCATACCAAATAGACTTATGGAATCAATTTGGACAATTTCTTTGTAATATATTATACGTAGAAAGTGATTTTATATCTTGCTGAATTCCTTAAGCATATTTATATCTTCAACAGTGGAATAAGGTATGATTTCTGGATTAGTTAAATTGATCCCAGTTTTTTTATTTCAATTTTACGCCATATTTCTGTTTGTTTATCTTTATTCCATAAATCAACAGTAGCCCCTACATGTAATGTATATGAAGTACTGAATATTTTATTAGGTATTAACTGCGATATGTATCTATCTTTTCCTAATAAGTCTATTTCCATGTTGATTTTATTGCTGATGAACCTATACAAATTTCAATCACCCTTTTCAGCGATAGGGTCACGATTGATCATCTTCCGTCTTTTGGGTTGTAATAGTGGTAATTGTAATAAACCAAGGCGAAATCATCGTCGTGCATCTCGCCGAACCACTGGACGGGCTGGACGAGACTGCCCGTGGAAGCCGCCTGTCCATAGGGCGAGTAGTCGTAAGCCGCCGCGATACGTCCATCTCCATCGAACGCCTCCGTCACATTCTTGTTGAAGTCCCATATCCGTAACAGTAAAGGGAAGCGTCCTGCACGGGGGCCAGGGGGCGCGTGGCTGTCGGTTCCAGAGGATCCCACAACAGCGTGCGGAGCACGTTACGGCTGTTGAGCATGTCCAGGGCAGCTATCTGCAAATAGCCGCGGTACAGGTAGCGTTCGTGGCTGGCGACCGTGCCGTTAACCGTCACCTTCTTCATGAACCTTCGTCCCTGGTAATCGTAGCCGCATTCCACGATGGTCGCTCCGTCATGGCTGGTGAAACTCGTCGCGCGTACGCCAACCGTCTAGATGTCCGTTGAGGTGTTGATTAATGCCTGGCCGCACCTTAACCCTACCGTTACTAACTGTGTATTATGACCAGTCATCATAATCAAAAGGGTAATAGATCATTTGTATGGCAATAACTCCAAATACAAGAGCTTTCTCCATATCATAATCAGCGTCAAAAGAAGGTGGAATGATAGGCATTTTTGGTTGTTTTAAAAGGCCGAACGATAATAAACCAATAATCATTCGTAAAAAATACAATATGGTTTGATTCCTGGAAATAGGAACTTCAAACTGACGGTTTCTATTATCGAATACTAGTACTTTTCGTATGAATCTAAAATTTAAATCTTCTTGAAGAAAAAAATCAATATATTGATTTGCTTTATAGGAAAGTCGAATTTTTGCATTATCTGACCGATATATGCAATATACTTGTTTTGTGGTATTAATGCAACAGGAATGTGGATCAATTTGAAGTATCTTAATTTTATTTTCTCCTATCTTGCCTTCGCCTTTGCCTGTTTTTACGAAGTAATGAAGTCTACCTATCGTGTCATATGTAGAATTATCAATTAAGGATAAAACTCTTTTATTTTCTTTTGTATCTAATAAAGTCGCACCAAATTGTAGTTTTCGCCAGTCAATATCCTTCTTATTTTGATTATTAATCATGTAGTTACTATATTATTGCAATAATTGAATCCATGGGGAGCAATACTGGTCTTGCCACTCATGGTTATAGTCTATTTTCCCAAGAGGCCAAATTTTTGCACTAGCCCAAACACGAGCACGCAATGATACACATCCTCTCCCTTTAACTTGAAACTTATCCAAATTAGTAGTCACACAAACTGAAGCTCTAAAGTTAATCCCCCCCTCTAGCACCAACTTCTAAGGAACCTATTCGGCTTGCAGCTTTGGCAATTAACCCAAGTTCCGCATATCCATTAACACATCCCCCCCAGAAACAGTATTGCTACAGGAACTATAACTTGCTGATATACCTCCTGTTGTTCCTAATCTCCCATACCATCCTATTCTGATTTCTGCAAGATTAAAAATATTCAAAGCAGCAGAACCTGCTTCTCCTTCCATTTGAAATGATAATGATACCGCCTTTGAAAAACCTTTATTTCCGTTCTTTTTACAGCATCCTACACATTTCTTATTCTGCAAAATTACACGTATTTTAAAATCATATATGCCAATTTTATTTAATAATTTGTTTTGTACTTTTCCTGCTTTGAGTTCTTTGCGAATGAAATCTCTCTCGCATTGAACTAGGCCAGAAAATCCAGAAGAAATATCATCTTCAACTTCAAAACCTAAATAATCAACATATATAACAGAAACATTCCCAACAAACCCGTACAAATTCCATCCTCCTTCTTCAGCGATGGGATCGCGATTGATCCACCTGCCGTCTTTGGGGTTGTAATAACGGTAATTGTAATAAACCAGAGCGGGTTCTTCGTCGTGCATCTCGGCGGACCACTGGACGGGCTGGACGAGGTCTCCCGTGGAAGCCGCCTGTCCATAGGGCGAGTAATCGTAAGCC
>NZ_DKYW01000027.1:0-58913 GCF_002493465.1 Akkermansia sp. UBA7090 | reverse complement strand
GTCAACCGCCTTTACGCCGCCGGGCTGGCCGCCGTGACGGACGCTTTTTCCGTCAGGTGTTATCCGCTCCCGGCGGATTGCTCGTCTTCCAACGGGACGGTTTTTAAAACAGACAAGGAACCCAATTCCCTTTATTTCAATGTTCCTCCCAATTCCTCTTTTACCGTGAAATGCGGCCTCGTGACCAACGCGAGACCCATGCACAATTATTCCAGCATCCGGGGGTGGGTGGCTCCGGTGCGCCTGCCTTCCGTCAGCGCTAAATTCACGGCCAGGTTCGGACAGATGACGACGATTGCGCGCATGGGACGGGACAGGGACGCGTTTACGCTGGTGCCGGATCAGGCGGCGGGCGGATATAAGATTGGGGAGATTATTGACATTACGTTTGATCATGTCCGGGACGCGGTCGCAGGGGGGTATCATATTCGTGTCCGGGAGATTTATTATTCCAATGCCGAGCAGAAATGGAAGATGAAGACGACGCAGGCCCTCGCGCCGGAGCCGTCTATCAATTCCGGTTATCCCGTCTGCGTGTACGCGGTGGTTTACGAGCAATACCAGGACGGGGGATATGATACCGAAGACAGGGGAACGTTGTGGCTGCTACATGGCGGGAATTCCACCCGCGGCTGCGTCAAGATCGCTACGGTGAAGGGGGTTCATTGCTTTGAGAGCATCTATCCCTTTTCCGGATACTATCTTGATATGGAGAATGCCAATAGCTGGGCTCTGTCCGGAGCATTCCTTCCGGCGACGATGCACTTGCATTGCAATAACGTCAATCCGGCGTATTACGGGTTTTCCTCCATGGAGAGCAACATCATTGTCTCCGAGGCGGTGGAGGATTTTGTTGACCCGGAAGCCGAAACGGCTACCGAAGAATGAGCATGAATAACGCAGCGTTCCCCTTCCCGCTGCCGGCAACGCCTCTACGTCCCTATTCAATTTTTCTTCCGCCACGGCAACCGGGTTTCCACAATCGCCAGCGCGCGGTGCGCCATGCCGCGCATGCCCTGCGTACCGCAATACATTAAAAGAACCGTCACTCCGCCATAAGAGACGGCCATGAGAAAGGCGCATAAAAACCAGGAGAAGAAAGATGCGGAAGGCTGCAGAGGAACGAATTTCCAGATCCAGTCCATGAACACGGCCGAAATCGAAACCAGCGCCAGCTGGTAACCGAACTGGAACCAGTAACTCATCACATTTTTTCTGAATCCCCAGTTATACAGCATGAAGGGCTTCCATATGCCCACAATAAGTATCAGGCTGAAGACTCCCCCCAACAGAACGCCGGGCAATCCCCATAAGTAACCTCCGATGATCGCCACGGAAATGTTGATCACGCTTTCCGCAAGAGGAGCCCACACATCCCAAAACAAACCGTAACCGTATAAAAACTGATCCACAACCCCCCGCGTAATGGTGATGAACAGCCTGATGACAAGCAGCAACATGATTTCCCAGGGAAGGATATATTCCGCCCCCAGCCAAAGCGTGATGAATGGCTCCAGAAGCTGGTAAAGGGGGAAACATACCGTGCCGGCAATCAGCATGCGCAGGGAAAACAGCTCACTAAACACTTTGCGGATTTTTCCCTCATTTCCCTCCGCAATCAAGTTGCCCACACTGGCTTCCGTACTGCCGAGCAGATTATTGACCAGAAGGTGCAGTTTATCCACAATGGTGGAATAGTTGCCGAAATAGGCCGCCATCTGGAGGGAAACAAAGGCATATACCAGAAACGGCGTCATCTGAAACTGGAAAAAGCTTCCCAGCCGATGCATAAACAGCTGCTTGGTGTATTTAGTGACTTCAGGATATTTTTTGAACAGTTCCTTCCCCAGGGCCACATTGCTTTTCAGCCAGGGATATACCTGATTGATCTTCCAATTCAGGATGAAGGAGTAAATAATGCCGAAGAACAGTTCTATCCCTATCCATAGATAATAGCTTCCCGTATACCATGCTGACAGCATCTGGCATATGATTTTGATAATGGATGCCGTCTGGAAATAAAACGCCACCACGTAATTCCTCTGGTCCGCTCCCAAAAGGGTCTGCCTGTAGTTGGCGAAATACCCAATCAGGGAAGAGGCCAGAAAGGAATAATAAGCAAAATAGATGATTCCATAGGAAAAGCCCGTGGAAGGGAAAATAACCGGGAGGAAACAGGAAAGCGCTACTCCAGCCGCGATGATCAGCCGCCCTATCCACCGGTACATGTATCCCAGCACGGAGATAATTTCATTAATCCTGGTTTCATCATGCTCAAAGATAGGCTTGTAAAGCACATACCCGATAGCCGTGCTTATGCCAAGTTCCGCCAAATTGAGGAAATTCAGCAGACTCATTAATGTTCCCGTCAAACCGACAAAATCGGCACCCAGGCAATTCAAGAATATTTTCCTTGAAAAAAAGGAAATGAGAAGAATCAAAACATAAAAAATGAGATTGACCCTGGCGTTCAACAGGCTTTTCTTTACGCGGGATTCTTCCATATTATTTATTTCATCAATTTCATCCTTTCCCGGGAAAAGTTAAAAATACCTGTTTTATTGATAACTGGATTATTTATTCAACCGGCAATACGCCAACGGGATATTGCCGGCCATACGGGTACGGAAAGCGGTGCCAATCTAACACAACATTCTGCTGCATCAATATCTTTTTATGAAGCCCCGGCCAACAGGCCTTCACAGGGAATAGAAACCGGACAAAATCGTCCGGTCCCATGCAGCCTCCTTATCCGATCACCGGGAAAAAACAAATTCCTCATTTTTACAGGGCCATGATCCGGAACAGTTCCATAAAGTGTCCTTGTTTTATTTCTTCTTTTCATCTACATTACCGCCCGTGAGCAAGGGCAGGATTCTCATCGTTACATATGTTTTTCCTCCGGAAGAAGGAGGCGTGGGCATGGCTGCCTATGAGATGGCCTGCAGCCTGAACTCCCTGGGCTGGGACATCCATGTCCTCACACGCCCTCTGGATTCACCGGAGGATTCTTTCCGCTCCCGCCCATACAGCCCTCTCACCACCCTGCCGGACACCCTGACTAAGAACAGAGCCCGCTTAAGAGAATATCTGAACGGGTTTCTGGAAGATTTCCGGCCGGATGTTATTATCTACCACTCCTGGGCGGATTGGTGCCGGGAAGAATTGCTGGACGCGGCACGGGATTCAGGCATTCCATTTTTCCTCCGCTCCCATGGAACAGCCACCAATTTCCATTCTTTTTTCCGCCTTAACTACCCTCCTTTTTTCGGTCTGAAAAAATGGCTCTGCTCCTTTTTCCAAATACGCAGGAATATCCTCAACGTATGCCGGAAATCACCTCTAAACCGCCTCGTTTTTCTTGACCCTTACGGAACACTTTTCAAAAGCTTTGATTATTATTACGCATCCAGACGCAAACTTTCCAATTATTCCTGCATTCCCAACACCTTCCCGGCTCTGAAAAGAACCGCTCCTTTTTTCCGGGAAAAATACGGACTTTCCTCCACCCCCGTTTTCACCTGCCCCGCCAGCGCCAGCATGAGGAAACGGCAGCTTCTCTTCATCCGCCATGTGAAACGCACCCATCTTCAGCAGATCACGTTTCTTTTTCTCATTCCCCAGCGCAATTCCTATGCGGAACAAATGGAACAGGCCATCGGGGATGATCCCAGATTCAGGATTCTCTACAGGCTCCCGCGTCCGGAGGTAGAAGCCGCCATTACGGAAAGCAATGCCGTTTTTCTTTACTCCTTCCAGGAACAGCAACCCCTCTCCATTCTGGAGGCGATGTCATGCGGCGTTCCCTGGTTCGCTCCGGATGCAGGAGCCCTTTCCACCCTGGAAGGGGGAATCGTCCTGAAAAACGCATCCCCCTCCGCGCTGGAAAAAGCTGTGGAATCGCTGACGGACGAAACAACACGGGAAACACTGGGACGTAAGGGCCTCCGGCAATGGGAAGCCCGTTACGCCCCCGACGCAGTAAACAGGAAGTGGGAGGAACTGCTTTTTTCCTCCACCCGTCCGGGAGAAAAGTCTCCGTTCGCGTCCTCCATCGTTCCGGACCATTTATCCACCTGCTAACACCTTGCCCCTTTTTCCCAATCCATGACGCCCAAACGCCCCCGTCCCGTATTAGCCATAGCAGCGGATCTCCCCCTGGGCCGGCTGCTGACGTCTTTCCGCAACAAGGACCGGCGTGCGATTCCCTGGATTTTTTCCCTTTTCCATGCTCTGGAATCTCAGGAAGATTTTGACATCCACTGGATTACTCTCAGCAAAGCCGTTTCCGCCGCGAAAACTATCCGGATGCGCAACCAGACCATCCATATTCTTCCCCTGGGCAGCATGGGCAAAAATATCCTGACGGCCCATTTCCTGACCGTCCGGAGAATACGCAAGACCCTGAACGATATCCAGCCGGACCTCCTGCACGTATGGGGCGTGGAGCAGGCTTACGCTCTGGCGGGGATTGCTTTCCAGGGAAAGAAGATCCTTTCCTACCAGGGGGCCCTCACCGCCTACTGCCAGCGCGCTCCGCAGGCCTTCCTCCTCCATATGCAGGCCCTTTGGGAACGCATGGCCGTCAAACATTATGATCTTATCACGTGCGAATCCCCCTGGGCATGCGACCGCGTTGCGGAAATTGCCCCCCAGGCCCACCTGTCCTGCATGGAATACGGCGTGGAACCTTCCTTTTACCATCTTGACAGAAGCCCGTCTCCAGAACCTTCCTGCCTCTTTGCCGGAACCATTTACGAACTGAAGGGCATCTCCTATCTGGTGGAGGCCTTCACGCATCCGTCCCTTTCCCATGTCCAGCTGTTCGTGGCGGGCAACGGCGCCCTCAGGGAAAGGCTGGAAGCCCGGTCCACCCCCAACATCCACTGGCTGGGCAGCATTTCCCGCGAAGAACTCCAGCAGTGCCTCTCCACGGCGTGGTTCCTGGTGCATCCCACCCTGGGGGATTGCTGCCCCAATATCGTGAAGGAGGCAAGAGTCATGGGCCTTCCGGTAATCACCACGGAAGAAGGCGGGCAGACTCAATATGTCCAGGACGGCGTATCCGGCTATATTGTCCCGGTCCGCAACAGCGACGCCATCAGGGAGGCCGCGCAGAAACTTTCAGCCAGCCTGGATAGGGCCATGTCCATGGGAATGGAGCGGCATCAGGAATGCCGCCGCCTGCTGGACGTAAAGCAGACAGTAACCGGGTGCCTGTCACGTTATCATACCATGCTGTATTCACGCTGATGAAATTATTCCTTATCCATCTGCTTTCAGGAATAGGGCGTCTGCTGCTCAGGCTCAAGGGGGTGCGCACCGGAACGGGCGTCATTCTTTCCGGGCTTCCCCTCATTAAAAAATTCCCGGGAGCGTCCATCACCATCGGCAACGGAGTCACCATCCACTCCCTGACCCGGATGAATCCGGTACTTTCCCATCACACCTGCCTGGCCGCCCTTTCCAATCAGGCAAGCATCATTCTGGAGGACGGCTGCGGCATCAGCGGAGCCGCCCTGGTCTGCGTCAACGGCATCCGCATCGGACGCCACACGCTGATAGGAGCGGACGCGCTGATTCTGGACAACGACATGCACTATCCCCGGAGCGGCTCCAGGTGGGGATCAACTCTGGGGCAGCCCGAACAGGGGCAGCCCATTTCCATCGGGGAAGGATGCTTCATCGGAGCCAGGGCCACCATTTTGAAAGGAGTCACCATCGGCTCCGGCTCCGTAGTCGCCGCAGGAGCCGTCGTCACCCGGGATGTGCCTCCCGGCTGCCTGGCCATCGGAAATCCCGCAGTAAATAAACCGCTCCCCGAACGTCTCAAACATCCCCGGGAAACACAACAAGCCATTTGCCCTTGAGCATTTCCCCTGCCTGCCTCAGGGGGCTCCAAAGGCAGACTCTTTCATGACACCGCAAAATCCTACAATTTTATTACCCTCATCCCGGGAACATTGGATTGACATATCCCGATTCCTCGCGGCATGCCTGATTGTATGCGTCCACGCGCCGGCCTTTTCTTTCGCCAGCCTGTTCCAGCTTCCGGTTTTCAACGGCCGCGTGGCATTTTTCCTGATTCTGGCAGGTTATTTCATGGGCCGGAATAATTCCTGGAAAAAAGCGTTCAAACGGGGTTATACGCTTCTCATTCCCTTTCTGTTCTGGAATGTAGTCATCTCTTTCCTCCATCCGGGAATCATGAATATGGAATTGCCGGAATACTTATGCAATCTTGTAGGCTTCCGCTCCCTTTTCACTCCCGATTTTATTCCTTTTTCCATCAATGAATTGACGGGAGAGCCCTTTTCCCCGCCCACATGGTTTTTGAGGGATATTATTCTCTGCTCCCTCATTTCCCCCATCCTGCTGAAATTGAAATATCCGGTTTTTGTCCTGATCCTGATTTGCTTCAGCACGGACTGGCTCCAATACCCCGTGCCGTCCAACAAAATCACTCTTGCTCCATTCACCGTCTCCCTGTTCAGCCTGGGCCTTTTCCTGTCTTCCATCAAACTGGCTGAAGTAAAACACTTTTACAAAAATTCCTTTACTCCCTTCGTCCTGCTCGCCGTAGGCGCCGGGTTTCTGCTCAGCATCACCAACTATTTAAGCGTCTGCCAGAATAACCCGGAATGGAACATGCACAAAATACTGGCATCTTATGGAGTATGGAACATCTCCTGGCCGGCTGTCCATTTGAATTCCCTCTGCCCTGTCTTCGGGGCGCTTCTTCTCATGGCCCTTGGAATCTGGCTGGAAAAGAAAATTCCCGTCGCCAGAAAGCTGTCCAATTATGCTCCCGCCTGTTTCCTGATATTCGTTCTTCATTACCCTTTAATCATGTTGATCCCCACCCATATTTGGAAACAATCCTTTTTCGCGCCCTTTGTATTAATCCCCGCCATCATTTTCCTTATCGTCGCATTCTACCTTTTCCTGAGAAAACTCTTCCCGGCCTGCCTGCCCTATGTCGCCAACGACCGCATCACCCATGTTCCCAAAAAAAATTAAGGCCTGTATTCTCTTTTTTCTTTTAACCGTTCCGGCCGCATTAGGCGCCGTCTGGTGCGCCAAACACGCCTACCGTTACCATTTAGCTGTCCATCCCCTGCCCTATTCCCCGGAACAGGGCGCCCTGCTGGAAAAACACCGGCAGGACAAACACAACGCCCGGCTGAATCCCCATGCCCCCGTGTTGTTCCTGGGCTCCTCCACCATGGAATTCTGGCTGAGAGAAGGGAAACGTTCCTGGGAAACCTGGTTTTCCCCTCTGGGATGCCTCAACCTGGGAACCAGAAGCGAGACCACGGGCAACCTGCTCTGGCGCATCAATGACGGCCTGACAAGCCCGCTGACTCCCAAAATAATCGTCCTGTATTCGGGGGTCAACAATCTGGGAATGCAAAAAAGCCTGGGATGGACGGCTTTTCAGGGAAACGTGGCCATCGTCAAAAAAATCAGGGAGATTTACAGCCCGGAGACGACCGCCATCATTGTCATTCCCCCGCTTATCGCGCAAAAAGGGTCGCGCATGGAAACCTTCAGAAATTGTCTGCTCCAACACGACTTTGGAAAAAATGTCCATGTCCTCCCCCTTCATTTCTTCCTTCCGGGAAAGGATGCCAGCCTTTATACTTGGGACGGCCTTCATCTCAACGCCCTGGGATATGAAGCCATCTCGCCTCCGCTTTTCCGCTTCCTCCAACAGCTTTTAAGCAGGAGCAGTCTTTAGGGCCTCACAAAAACAATAAGCTCTATCCGTCATCACTCCATGTTATGATTGAACCTTTTCCACCCAATCAGGCAGCATTTCCCATGACCCTGTTCCTGGCAGGTCCCACCGGGTCGGGGAAATCCGCGGCAGCCGTGGAACTGGCGGAGATGCTGGACGCAGAAATTGTCAGTTCCGACGCTTACCAGGTGTACCGGGAAATGCCCATCCTGACGGCGGCGCCTTCCCCGGCGGACCGGGAACGGGTTCCCCACCACATGGTTTCCATTATTCCCGTCCAAAGGAACTGGAATGCCACGGAACACTACCACCGCGCCATGCGCTGCATGGAAGAAATCCGCGCACGCGGGAAAATAGCCATCGTCACGGGAGGTTCCGGCCTGTACTTTAAATTCCTCTCCCACGGCCTGTCGGAAGCGCCGCCGGGGGACGCTGCTCTCCGCGCCTCGTTCGCGGACTGTTCCACGGAAGCGCTATACGCCAGGCTTTCTTCTCTGGACCCGGAAGGAGCGGCCTCGACGGATGCCGCCAACCGGCGTTATGTGGAACGCAATCTGGAAATCGTCCTTGCCGGAGGGAAACCTCTTTCCTTCTGGAAGAGGAACTGGCTGGCCCCGCCACGCGGACCCGGCTGGGTCATCAGCAGGGATGTTCCTGAACTGGACGGAAGAATCGCCCGCCGTGCCGCACGCATGATGCAGGAGGGCGCGGTGGAGGAAGCGGCTTCCCTCGGCCCATGCTCCGCCACAGCGGAACGCACCTTGGGCCTGGCATTGATACGAAGCATGCTGCGCGGGGAAATCTCCCGTGAAAACTGCCAGATCCAGCTGGCACTCGCCACCCGGCAATACGCCAAACGGCAGCGCACCTGGCTGAAACGCGAACAATGGCTCCGGAAACTTCCGGCTTTCCCTTCCGACTCTCCCCGGGTTCTTGCAGAACGCATCATGAAGGAACTGGAATCTTCACCCTCTTTCATACGCCGTTAAATATCCGGAACCGTCCCACAGCGGGAAAAATCCAGACGCCATTCATAACGCACGCCACCACGAACCATGGGCACAGGATACGCATGGCAGATTGAGCTTACGCCGCCCGCTAAAAAGTCAAAGATCTGTCGAAAGCTCCGTTGAATAACCAAGCCAGGATGCCTGTCTTCCGCGCTTTTTGTCTTGGCTTACGGAAACATCTTTGGTTTACAGGGGCAGGCGGCAAAACTTTTCTCAAAGCGGTCCGCCCTATCACCCCATATTTTTTCCAGCATCGTGGCACGCATCCTTGTAGGCTTATCAGGCGGAGTGGACAGCTCCGTGGCAGCGGCTCTGCTCGTGGAGCAGGGTCATGACGTAGTGGGGGCCTACATGAAAAACTGGGTGAATGACGAAGGCATTCCCGGAGAATGCCCGTGGGAACAGGACATTCAGGACGCGCTGGCCGTCGCCAAAACAACAGGTATTGAATTCCGGGTCATCGACCTGGTGGACGAATACCGCGCCCGCATCGTGAATTATCTGATTGAAGGCTACCGCGCCGGATATACGCCCAACCCGGACGTATTGTGCAACCGGGAAATGAAGTTCGGCGTCTTCTTAGATTATGCCCTGGAACAGGGATTCGACTGCGTCGCCACCGGCCATTACGCCCGCAGGATGGACACGCCGCAAGGGGCTTTTATCCTGCGTGGGCGGGATCCGAACAAGGACCAGTCCTACTTCCTGTCCCTAATGCGCCCGGACCAGATAGCCCGCGCCGTATTTCCCCTTGGGGATCTGCTAAAACCGGAAGTGCGCGTTCTCGCGGAAAAATACGGGCTCCCCACGGCACGCAAGAAAGACAGCCAGGGCATCTGCTTCATCGGCCAAGTAAAAATGAGCGATTTCCTGCGCCACTACCTGCCGGACAAGCCCGGCAAAATCGTGGACACGGAAGGCAGGACGCTCGGCACGCACAACGGCCTGCATCTGTTCACCATGGGCCAGAGGAAAGGGCACGGCGTCGCCTCCCCGCGGGAGGGAGTCGCCTATGTGGTGGTGGGAAAGGACGTCCAGCGCAACCGCCTGATTCTGGGATATGAAGATGCGTCCACGCGGGGATTGTACGCGTCCCGCGCCGTGGTCGGCGGCATTTCCAACACGCTCGCCCCCCTGCCGGCCCGCGTCATGGCCCAGCCCCGCTACCGGGCCAAGGCGGAATGGGCATCCTGCGAATATCTGGAAGAAGGGAAAGTGCGCCTGGCCTTTGACACGCCCCTGCGGGCACTGGCCGTGGGACAGGTTTGCGCCTTTTACGATGGAGGCAAATTGCTCGGGGGCGGTTTTTTTGAATCCATAGAACCATGACTGACCCGGAACGCACCATAGCCGCGCAGGCCACCGCCGCAGGACAGGGAGCCATCGCCGTCATCCGCATGAGCGGCCCCGGCTGCATGGACATCCTGAAACAATGCACCCCCGCGGCTTTCACGGAACGCCTCCGGCCGCGCAGGGCGACGCTGGTCCGCATCCGGGACGCGGAAGGAGCCGCCATTGACCAGGCGCTTGTCACCTGGTTCCCCGCCCCTGCCAGCTATACGGGGGAAGACACCGCGGAAATCTCCTGCCATGGCGGCATGCTGGTGACGGACCGCCTGCTAAAACGCCTTTACCAATGCGGGGCCTCCCCTGCGGAACCGGGAGAGTTCACAAAAAGGGCCTTCCTGAACGGGCGCATGGACCTGACCCAGGCGGAAGCCGTGATGGATGTGATTTCCGCCGGTAGCGACCTAGCTCTGAAAGCCGCGCAAACCCAGCTGGACGGAGGCGTCGGCGCCCAGGTGGACGCACTGAAAGACAGCCTGGTTCATGTGCTGGCCCATATTGAAGCCTATATTGATTTTCCGGATGAAGACATTTCCCCGGACACCGCCTCCGATCTGCTGGCGCGCCTCCGGAACATGGAGGAAAAGCTTTCCGCCCTCCTCCGAACTGCCGAAGGCGGACGCCTGTTGCGGGAAGGCATCCGAACGGCGATCGCCGGACCTCCCAACGTGGGAAAATCCAGCCTGTTGAATACCCTGCTGGGGTATGACCGGGCCATTGTCAGCAATATTGCCGGAACCACGCGGGACACGGTGGAGGAATCCGTTCAACTGGCCGGGCTGGCCCTGCGGCTGATTGATACGGCAGGCATCCGCGAATCTTCCGACGTCATTGAACAGGCTGGCATTACCCGCACCAACAGGGCGCTTGAAGCCGCGGATCTGGTTCTGGAAGTAGCGGATGCCTCCATGCCCCGGGTAAAAGACCTCCCCTCCCCTGCTCTCACCGCCCCCCGGCTGCTTATTCTGAACAAGTGCGACCTCGGAATCCACCCGGACTGGGAGGCCGTGCCCGGCATCCGGTTTTCCTGCGCCACCGGGGAAGGAAGGAAAGAATTGGAGAAAGCCATTGTTCAGGCCTTTGCCTCCTCCCTGCCCGGTGAAACGGGCAGTTCCCTGGTAGCCATCAATGCCCGCCACCAGCATGAACTTGGCCTCTGCCGGGAGCATGTCCGGCTGGCTTCGGAATCCATTTCCCGCCAGGAAAGTCCTGAATTCACGGCCCTGGAACTGAGGGAGGCCCTGACGCACCTGGGGGAAATCACCGGAGCCGTGGATACGGAAGACGTGCTGGGCGCCATTTTTTCCTCCTTCTGCCTGGGGAAATAAAGCTCTGGAAAATCCGGACATCTGATTCAACAAACAGCTCTTATCTTTTTACCATGCCTCCTCCCGCCGTCAAATCCGTCCGCCAGATCATTTATTACCAATATGCCAAAATCATTGCCTCATCTTCCGGTTTTGGGAAGGCTCATTACGGCATGGTTATGAGCAAATGGAAAGAGCTTTGCGCAGGGACCATACATTGGTCTTCCTCCGTACGCGAATGGATCAGGGAAATGGAACATCCCGGGGAATGTATTTATTGCGGCGGAAAAAAGGATTTGACCACGGAGCATATCCTGCCGCGCAACTGCGGGGGAGAAGATACCACGGACAACGTCGTCAGAGTATGCAAGTCCTGCAATTCTTCCAAGGGGGGAAAACGGCTTTACGAATGGAAGGGATTAAAGGAAAAGGATAACCACCACCGTATCGCGGAAGGAAAATACCTGAAATACCTTTATTCCCTTCATGAAAAACGGGGAACCCTGGACGTAACAAATGTGCGGGAGCTGTGCCCGCATTGCAACATGCGCTCCTGCTGTGAACGGGACGGGTCAGTGGAGAAGCTTTCCGTTTACTGCATAGAAGGGTGCTTCCACAAGTAGAGCGCATTACCGCGCGCCGGGCTTCCCGGAAAAAATTTCCTTTTCCTCTTCCTCCAGAGCTTCCGGCTCCGCATCCGAGGTGAATAACGGAATGTAGGAAGGCAGGTTCCAGTTCCAGCGGATGGCCGCCAAACGCACGGAAAGCGTGACTATGAAACCAGCCACGAAGCAGGTGGAAGAATCAATTCCGGCATAGTAAAGCATGGCGTACGCCACGCCGCCCAGCAGAGCCGCGGTGGCATACAGTTCCCCGGGACGGAACACGTAGGGAACGTTGCCGGTAAGCACGTCGCGCAGCAGGCCTCCCGCCACGCCGGTACAAATGCCCATCATCACGGAAACAGTAGGCGTATAGCCGTGGAGATAGGATTTTTCCGTGCCAATCATGCCGAAAAGAGCCAGAACGATGGCATCCGCCACGCGGATAGTGCCCATGGGAGGCGGATATTTCTGGGCCACATAAAAGGTTGCCAGGCTGGTGACGACGGAGGCCAGAACAAAAATTTCCCCGGTGGGGAGCGTCCAATACACCGGTATGTCCAGCAGGATGTCGCGCACGGTTCCTCCGCCCAGAGCGGCCAGGGTGCCGCAGACAATCACGCCGAACAGGTCCATCTTCACCCGCGAGGAAGCGATGGAACCCGCCAGGGCTCCAATGATCGTGCTCATGATTTCACAGGTGGAGAGGAACATGGCGGGAGGAACAGGAAAAGAGGCGTATTCAGCAGACCCGTATCCACGGCAGGCAGGAGTCCTGGCTGGCGCAGAACAGGGAGGTGGAAGCCAGCCCCATGTCATGCAGGGTATCACGCATCAGGCTTTCTGCCAATGCCGGAGAATTGCTTTCTGCGCTCAGGTGAGCCAGCACCACGTTTTTCAGGGCGTCATGGGCAATCCGCCTCAGCAGGTCGCACGCCTGCTCATTGGACAGATGCCCGTGCGCGGAGGCGATGCGCTGTTTCAGCGGCCAGGGCCTCTTGGGAGTGGCCGCCAGCATGTCCGGATCATAGTTTGATTCCACCACCAGACTATCCACCATGGCAAGATATTCCGCGATGCAGCCGGGAGCCTGCCCCGTATCGGAAATAAAACCCAAACTGGACCGTTCCGTTTCAAATTTGAATCCCACCGGGTCCACGGCGTCATGGTAAGTGGGGAAGGGAGTAATGACGATATCCCCTATTTTGAAAGACTGGCCCTTTTCAAAATAGGCCCAGGGGGCCTCCGGCGCTTTTTCCTGGACGCACATGGCCGTATGGCGGGTGGCGTAAACACGCACGGCATGCTTTCTGGTGAACTGGTGCACGCCTTTCATGTGATCCGCGTGTTCGTGGGTGAGCAGAATGGCGGCCAGCTCATCCGGTTCCACGCCGGCGGACTTCATCTTGTCCCGCAGTCTGGCGGCGCTGAACCCGGCATCCACCAGCAGGACGGTTTCCCCCGCCCTGACAATGGTGGCATTTCCCCCGCTGCCGCTGCCCAACACGCAAAACTGCATCATGCGCGGAATATAATACCGCCCCCGGTGGGGAGCAAGACCGTATCCATGCTTTTTTCAGGATATGGGCATATGAAAAAATACTTTTTTCCAGTACGGGATTGACATTTCAGGTGCATTAAAGTGTATTGAAGTCACTACGTAGTGTACTTGCATGCGATGAGCAGTGTATCAGACAACCTTTTTGGTGCATACACGCACAAGCTGGACCCCAAAAACCGGATTGCCATTCCGGCAGAATGGAGGCCCTCCGAAGGTTGCGCCCTGCTCCTGTTATCCGGCCGGCGCCTTGATTTGCCGACCGTCAAAGCCTATACGCGGGAAAAATTCCAGCAGCTCATTGACAAGATAGAAGCAACTCCCGGCTATACGGAAGCGCAAATCGACCTGTTCATCGGCAAATTATATGCCAACTGTGTGGAAGCTGTCATCAACGCCCAAGGCAAGCTGCTGATACCCAAACAAATGTGCGAACACGCACAGCTCAGTTCTTCCGTCCGGCTCGCCGCACGGAGAGGATATTTTGAATTGTGGGAACCCTCTCTCTATGAAGAAGTTTCCCGGCGTGAGAACGCCAGCATCTCCGACATCAACCAATCCTACGGCATTCTCTGACTTTCCTTCATGCCACCAGATTCTTCCATTTCGCCCGATCCCCAGGCACGCCCCTGCGCAACGCTTGCATTGCGTCCGGGCTGGCTCGCTTCCGGCCTGGGCGTCGGCGCCAGAACCGGGCTGCATGCGGAACTCACGGCTTATTCCATCGTTTTCTGGGGGCACGACGCCCTTCCGGCGCAGGATATGGTTGCCTGGCAACAGGAAAAAGCACGCCTTATGGAGGAAATGTCCCTGGCCGGGCAAAAGGGTGCCTATGGCAAGCTGGGCGCATTGTCCTCCGACCTGAACCGGGCTTTTGACGACCATATTGAGCTTTCTTTACGCGCGGGCGCGGGTACGCACATCCGCACGGAGGAAGTGCAGGTCCTGGCAAACGGACTTGCGGAAGAAATGTCCTGCCGCGTACTGGCGTGGAGCGTCTGCCGCAACCATGTGCATGTGGTTGCGGAGCTGACGGAGGAGAAGGGAGTGGATGAACTGGTCTGCTCCTGGAAGGCGCTGGCCCCCTCCATGGACTGGGAAAACGCGTACCACACGGAAGCCCTGAAAGCCCGGGAAGCCGCGGCAAGGGCGGATGCCCTGATTTCCGAACTTGGGGATGACGCCGTTGCCGCTGTTGATGCGGAAGCGGACGGAACCGTCTCCGGAAACGGTTTCCGGCACATTACCGTTTTGCTGCATGAGACGGTGGACATGCTGAAAGCGGGCCCCGGCAAATTCATCGTGGACTGCACGCTTGGCGGCGGAGGCCACACGGAGCTTCTGCTGGAACAGGGCGCCACCGTCTGGGGCATTGACCGCGATGCGGATGCCCGCCGCGCCGCCATACTCAGGCTGGCGCGCTTCGGTTCCCGTTTCAAGGCGCTCGCCGGCAACTTCCAGGATGTGGAAAGCATTCTTTCCCAGCAGGGGGTTTCCCGGGTGGACGGGCTGCTGGCGGATCTGGGCGTTTCCTCCCACCAGCTTGACACCGCCTCCCGCGGTTTTTCTTTTCGGGAAGACGGCCCTCTGGACATGCGGATGGATACCCGCGCCGCCTTTTCCGCCCGGAACCTGGTGAATGAGGCCCCGGAAGAAGAAATCGCAGCCATTCTCTGGCAATTCGGAGAGGAACGCGCTTCCCGCGCCATTGCCCGCGCCATTGGGAAAGCCCGCGCCCAGGCCCCCATCACCACTACCGCACAGCTTGCCCGCATCGTGGAATCCGTCCTGCCGCGCAAAGGAAGGCAGCACCCCGGCACCCGCACGTTCCAGGCCCTGAGAATAGCCGTCAACGGCGAGCTGGATGCTCTGGACGCCCTGCTGGATTCCTCCGTGCGTCTGCTCGGGCAGGGAGGCCGCATGGCCGTCATCACCTTCCACAGTCTGGAAGACCGCCGGGTCAAGCAGTTCTTTGAGCTGCGGAGCCGTCCGGAAATAGACCGCCCGGAATGGCCGGCTCCCCGGCCCAACCCGGATTACTGCTTCCGCCCGCTTTCCCGCAAGCCCGTCACTGCGGGAGAAGAAGAACTTTCAACCAACCCCCGTTCCCGCAGCGCCAAGTTGCGCGGCGTGGAAAAAATCATCTGACTATCTCTCTTTCCCCACCGCCATGAAAAGATTCAAACAGCGTTTCACCGGCCACCAGATCAGCGTGAGCATGATCATGTGGCTCATTGCCTTCGCCTCCCTTACCTGCGGAGCGGGCATCACTTATGCCGTTCTGAAAAACGACCAGATCCAGGTCGCGCGCGACATCAAGCAGATGAATGAAGAGATCGCCTCCTGCGAACTCACAAAGGAATATTACCGCTCCAAGACTTCCTCCCTGACCAGCCGCTGGGCCATCCGCGACAGGCTGGCTCAGGACAAGTCCAATCTACAGCCTATCGAGCCCTCAGCCGTAGAATACATTTCTTCCGAAAACGCCTCCCGAATCGCCGCGGCAGGCCATTAAACGCGTTGAGCCGTTCATGATCACGATCACGAAGTCCAGATTCGCCAGAAGAAGCCTCGTCCTGTGCGGCGTGGCGGGCGCGGCGGTCATCTGGCTGATGTTATCGCTGGTCAATCTTCAGCTGGTTTCCCCCCGGAAAACGAGCGGCGTTTCCAGCGGCGGCATTATTGAACGGGAGGTTCTGTTGCCCCAGCGCGGACGCATCATGGACGCCAATGAGGAAATCCTCACCAGCAACATGCAGAGTTCCGAGCTGATTGCGGACGGCTATCACCTGAACGATCCCAAAACCATCAGCTGGGCTCTGGCCTATTCCAAGGCCGTCCATTCCCCCTTCTGGGAGAAAGCCGCAACGGATAAGGAAAAGGAAAAGCTCGTTTCCGGCTTCCGCAGCAAGATTCTGGGGCAGGCCGCCAGTAAAAAGGATGGCAGTAAGGAACACAACCTGGCGAAAATCCTGCTGGAAGAGCCTGAAAACGGACCGGAAGGGGTGGACATGGCCAGGAAAAAGCTGGAAGAGCTTTATGAGCCGGAAATGGTGAAAGAATACGTGCAGGCGCACCTGGAATACGCCGCCAAAGTGATTGCCCCCTTCCTGCCGGACATGAATGTGCAGGATATCATCAATACGGTGGAAAAAGACGGGGCGATTCCCAAGAAGCGCATCGTCATTGCCAAAAACCTGTCTGAGGAAAAAGCGGAACTGCTGCGGCAGGCTATCCAGAACGCCCGCGTCCAGGGGTTCCGTTTTGAGACCTCCTCCAAACGCGTTTATTCCGTGCCGGAATGCATGGTGCATATTCTGGGCTACATCGCCCAGACGAAGGACAGCGGCCCCCGGCCCGTGGCCCTTTCCGGCCTGGAAAAACAGCTGGACGACCAGCTGCTGGGCCACAACGGCATCAGGGAGTACCGGAAAGACAGCCGCGGACGCATCATTCCCTCCGCGGATTCCCGCTTCAAGGATGCCGTTGACGGGCTGAACGTGCGCCTGACGGTAAACATGGAGTACCAGACGATTGTGGAGGAGGAGCTGGACGCCGCCATCTCTTTTTACACGGACCAGACCCACAAACCCCGCGGCTGCATTATTGTGGTGGAACCCAAGACCGGAAGCATTCTGGCGATGGCCAGCCGGCCCCACTATAATTTAAATACGCGCGAGGGCCTTCAGGAAGGCGCCTACCATTTCGCCGTGCAGTCCCTGTACGAACCCGGCTCCACTTTTAAAATCGTTTCCGTCACATCCGCCGTGGACAGCGGAAAGGCCACGTTTGACACCATGATCAACTGCACCCCCTATCCGGTGCCCGGTTCCCGTCCCGTCACGGACGCCCCCCGTTCCTATGGCGGTCTGACCGTAGCGGGCGTGCTGAAAAAATCCAGCAACCCGGGCGCTTTCCGCATTGCGCTGAAATCGGGCTGGCCCACGTATAAAAAATACTTTGACCTGTACGGATTTTCCTCCAAAACGGGCATCGACCTGCCGGGGGAAACCAACAGCCAGTGCCAGGACGGAAGCAACTTCGTCAACTTTTCCCGCATCAGCTTCGGCTATTCCCTGATGGTCTCCCCCCTGCAGGTCGCCATGGCTTACGCCGCCATCGCCAATGACGGCGTGCGCATGCGCCCCCGGCTGGTTGACGGCATTTACGTGGATGACAAGAACTTCCAGCCTTCCCCTCCCGTGGAAGTCTGCCGGGTCATGAGCGTCAAGACGGCCCGTGACCTTCGGAACGCCCTGTTCCACGTCACGGATCTGGACGGGACCGCCAAAAGAGCGCGGATTGAAGGCTACAACGTGGGAGGCAAAACCGGAACCGCCCACAAGGTGAAGCCTACAGGCGGCTACTTTGAAAACCGTTACACCGTCTCCTTCGTAGGAATGCTCCCGGTGGAGGACCCGGCCTTCGTCTGCCTCGTCGTCATTGACGACCCCACTTCCAAGCATTGCCACCCCGGAGGCGGCACCGTATGCGCCCCGGTCTTCCAGAAGCTGGCCACCCGCCTGGCGGCCGCCATGAACATCCCCAAAAATTCCCCTTCCGCGGAGACCAATAAAAAAGCCTCCCGAACCCAGACCTCTTCTACTCCATCCAAACCGCCGCGCAGATAATCCCGTCATGAAGCTACTTACCTTACTCAAAGACCTTCCCTCCCATACGCTCACCGGCTCCCCCCAGGTGAAAATTTCACATCTGGAATGCGATAGCCGGCGCATTCTGCCCGGCTCCTGCTACATTGCCCTGAAGGGGACCCGGGCGGACGGCCACGAATTCATCCCGGAAGCCATTCGCCGCGGGGCCTGTGCCGTCGTCGCGGAAATGCCCTGCACGCAGGAAGCCAGGGAGGCAGGAGTCAGCTGGGTGGAAGTAAACGATTCCCGTCTGGCCGTCAGCCTGATGGGCGCGGTCTGGAACGGGCGCCCCTCCCGCCACATGACCATGATCGGCGTGACGGGAACGAACGGAAAAACCACAACGGCCTACATTGCCCATTCCCTGCTCAAGCAGTCTTGGCTGCGCGCGGGGCTGATCGGCACCATCGCCTATGACAACGGGGAGGAAATCATCCCTTCCACCCATACCACGCCCGGACCGCTGGAACTGGAACACCTGCTGAAGGAAATGTATGAAAACGGCTGCCGCGGCGTCTCCATGGAGGTTTCCTCCCACGCGCTGGATCAGGAACGCGTGGCCGGCATCAATTTCAACGTGGGCATTTTCACCAATCTGACCCAGGACCACCTGGATTACCACCATACCATGGAGAATTATTTCCAGGCCAAGGCGAAATTGTTCGAACAGATGGCGCAGGACACCGGATCCCGGAGAAAACCCGTGGCCGTCATCAACATCGACGACGCCTACGGCCGCCGGCTGGCGGAAATGTTTTCCGGCCGCATGACCGTAAAGACCTACGGGTCCGCCCTGGGGGCGGATTTCCGCATGCTGGTGCACCACGCCACCGCCAAAGGCAGCGAGTACGAACTGGAATACAAAGGGAAAAGCTATCTGGTCCGCGTTCCCCTGATCGGCAAGTTCAACATGTACAACAGTTTGGCCGCGCTGGCCGCCGTCATTTGCGCCGGCATCCCCGTGCGGGACGCTATTGCGAACCTTCAGAATATTCCGCAGGTTCCCGGCAGGCTGGAACTATTCACCCACCCCGGAGGAGCCCAGATTTTCATTGACTACGCCCACACGCCGGACGCTCTGGAAAACGTCTGCAAGACGCTCAAGGAACTGTGCTCCCGCCGCCTGATTACCGTATTCGGCTGCGGAGGGGACCGGGACAGGGGAAAACGCCCGCTGATGGGAGCCGCAGCCGCGCGCCTGTCGGACGCCTGCATCGTCACCTCCGACAATCCCAGAAGCGAGGAACCCCTCTCCATCATCAACCAGATTGCGGCGGGCATGCCGGAAGGCAGATACGCCATCATTCCGGACCGCGCCAGGGCTATTGCCACGGCCATCGACCAGGCCCGCCTGGGGGACATCGTCCTCATTGCGGGCAAGGGCCATGAAAATTACCAGGAGCTTTCCACCGGCCGCATTGATTTCAGCGACGCCAAGGAAGTGCGCCGCAACATGTTCATCAAGGAACGGGAAGAATTCCCCCAGGCATAACACGTTATTCCATCTTTCTTTCATGATTTCCCTCACGGCACACGGCATCAGCAACGTCATCGGCGGAAAACTGGTCAACGGCCCCTTCGACAGGGTCGCTTCCGGAGGCGTGTGCACGGACAGCCGCCATCTGCCCCCACATGCCGTTTTCTTCGCGCTGGGGGGAGAAAAATTTGACGGCAACCTGTTTGCGCCGGAGGCATCCCGCACTGCGGCCGCCGTCGTCGTCAGCCGTGTGGAAGAAGGCATGGATCCCTCCTGCGCCGTCATTCTGGTGGAGGACACGCTGAAAGCCCTTCAGAAGCTGGCCGCCTGGTGGCGTTCCGGGCTGCCCCTCACCGTCATCGGCCTGACCGGTTCCAACGGAAAAACCTCCACCAAGGACCTGACGGCTTCCATTCTTTCACAGGGGCTCCGCACCATCGCCACGCAGGGCAACCTGAACAACCACATCGGCGTTCCCCTCAGCATCCTCCGCGCCGCGCCGTCGGACGAAGCCGCCGTGTGGGAAATGGGCATGAACCACTCCGGGGAACTGGCCCCCCTGTGTGAGATGACGCGCCCGAAAATCGGCATCATCACCAGCATCGGCACTTCCCACCTGGAATACCTGGGCTCCCGGGAAAACATCGCCCGGGAAAAATGCACGCTGGCACGCTGCCTGCCGGAAGACGGCTTCATGATTTTTCCGGCGGACTGCGATTATGCGGATATGATCCGTCAATCCACCCACGCCGCCTGTATTGACTGCGGCATTGGCGCCGGAACCGTTCGCGCGGAAAATCCCGTCTCCACGGAAAAAGGGACACGCTTCACCCTTTCCATTCCGAATTTCTGCCGGGAAGAGGTGGAATTGCCCGTCCACGGGCGGCACATGGTAACCAACGCGCTTCTGGCCGCCGCCGCCGGCTGGGTGGCAGGTCTTGCGAAAGAGCAAATCGCCTCCGGTCTCACCCAGGCGCGGCTCACGAACGGAAGGCTTCACTGCGCCCGGATCAACGGCATTCTGGTAGTGGATGACACCTACAACGCCAACCCGGATTCCATGCAGGCCGCCCTGCGCACTTTAGCAGAGCTTTCCTGCGCCGGCAGACGCTTTGCGGTGCTGGGCAAAATGGGGGAACTGGGCGTGTTTTCCGAGGAAGGGCATGTTCTGGTGGGCCGCACGGCGGAAGAGCTCCGTCTTGACTGCGTCGTCAGCGTGGGAACGGACGCCGCCCGGATTACGGACGCTATTTCTCCCAATTCATTCACTCAACGCCTGAACTTCAGCTCCGCGGAGGAAGCGGCCGAATGGCTCCGCGGCCATACGGCGCAGGGAGACGTCGTCCTCTTCAAAGGTAGCCGTTTTACCCGGATGGAGCAAGTCATGAACCTCACCTTTCCGCCACAGTAAATTGTATGCATTCCCTCATTGAACAGTTCAGCCCCTCGGGGGCATTTGCAGGACCGGCAGGGAGAGCCCTTCTGGCCTGCCTGGTTTCTTTTGTCCTGACGATGATCTTCGCCCCACGGGTCGTCCGGGAGCTGATTTCCCTGAAAATCGGCCAGCCCATCAGGACGGCGGAAGAGGTGCACAAACTGGCGGAACTCCACGGGGCCAAGGCGGGAACGCCCACCATGGGCGGCGTGCTGATCGTGGGTTCCATGACGGTGGCCACCCTCTTGTTCGCCAGAATGGGCAATCCTTTTATCATCGCCTGCCTGATCGTCACCCTGTCGCTGGGCCTGCTGGGATTCCGGGACGATTACCTGAAGGTGGCGAAAAAAACCTCGGACGGCATTTCCGCACGTAAAAAACTCCTCGTCCAGTTCCTGGCCGGCCTGGCCGGCGTCACCTTCCTGTACCTGTACCCGGAAGGCAGCCCCCGGGTGGAACTCCACGACTACATATCCTCCCTGTTCATTCCGTTCTACGGCCAGGTGAACCTGCCATGGTTCGTTTACATTCCCTTTGGCGTCGTGGTGGTCATGTCCGCCTCCAATGCGGTGAACCTGACGGACGGCCTGGACGGCCTCGCCTCCGGCTGCTCCGTCGCCACGGGCATCTCCTACGCCATCATTGCCGCCCTTTGCGGAAGCTGGCTGACGGCGGATTCCCTGGACATCCCCTTCCATCCCGGCGCGGGAGAAATCAGCGTCTTCATGATGGCCCTGGTAGGGGCCTGCCTGGGCTTCCTGTGGCACAACTGCTACCCGGCCAGGGTATTTATGGGAGACACCGGTTCCCTGGCCCTGGGCGGCGCGTTCGGCATGGCTGCCGTCTGCACGGCGCAGGAGCTTCTCTTTATCGTCATCGGGGGCGTCTTCGTCATGGAAGCCGTGTCCGTCGTCCTGCAGGTGGGCAGCTACAAGCTGCGCCACGGCAAACGCATCTTCGCCATGGCCCCCATCCACCACCATTTTGAACTCAAGGGCTGGAAGGAAACGCAGGTGATTGCCCGCTTCTGGATGATCAGCCTCCTGTTGGCTTTCCTGGGCCTTTTCCTGATAACCACCGCCTGACAAACCACGAACATGCAGCTCAATAACCTCAACATCGCCGTTCTGGGAGCGGGAAGAAGCGGACGCGCCGCGGCGCGCCTCGCCATGAAGCATGGCGCACGGGTATGCGTGTTTGACGCTTCCGCCTCCATTGGCGGATGGCCGGAAGACATTCCCCTGCATACCGCCGCCACGGAAGAAGACGGGCGCGCCTTCCACGCGGACCTTGTAGTCATCTCCCCCGGCATTGAGACGGACAGCCCCTTTGTCAAATCCTTTAGCCGGGAAGGCGTGGAAACCATCGGTGAAATGGAGCTGGCATGCCGCTTTTACCATGGCCGCATCATCGCCATCACCGGAACCAACGGAAAAACCACCACCACATCCCTGGTGGAAAAGATTTTGCTGCGCGCCGGAAAGACCGCCGTTGCCTGCGGCAATTACGGCGTGCCGATGGCGGAAATCCTGCTCCGGGATTCCGTGCCGGACGTGCTGGCGCTGGAGGTCAGCTCCTTCCAGCTGGAAACCATCCGCGATTTTCATCCGGACGTGGCCGTATGGCTCAATTTTGCGCCGGACCACATGGACCGCTACAAATCCGTGGAGGATTACCACCGCGCCAAACTCCATATCTTTGACAACCAGACGGGACAAGACCTGGCCGTCGTTCGCTCCGGAGAACGGCTTCCACAGCTGAAAGCCTCCGTGCTCACCTTCAGTCCGGAAGATCCGGCGGCTGACCTTTATTACCGCGAACCGTTGATCATGGAGGGCGGCGCCCCCCTGCTGAACCTGGAAGGGACCGCCCTGAACCAGCGCCATAATGCGGAAAACGCCATGGCCGCCGTCCTGGCATGCCGCCACCTGGGCATTCCCGCAGAAACAGCCGCAGAAGTATTGAAGGAGTTCACGCCCCCCGGCCACCGCTGCGAAACCGTCCGAACACTGGACGGCGTGCTGTGGCTGAACGATTCCAAAGCCACGAATCTGCATGCGCTGGAAGCGGCTCTGAAATCACAGCATTCCCCCGTCATTCTGATTGCCGGAGGCAAGGACAAGGGGCTGGATTACGTGCCCCTGCAGCCCATGCTGAAAGAAAAAGTGCGCGCCTGCGTGGTATTCGGCCAGATTGCGGACCAGCTCCAGCATGCTTTTTCCCCCGCAGTCCCCACGGAAAAAGCCGCAGATGTAGAAGCCTGTGTGGCAAAGGCCCGCTCTCTCGCCCGGCCGGGAGACACCGTCCTCTTCTCCCCCGGCACTTCTTCCTTTGACATGTTCACCGGGTATGTCCAGCGCGGCCAGGCCTTCCGGGACGCGGTGAACGCCCTCTCCCCCCTTTCCTGACAATTCACCAGAAAACGACCATCATGAAAACGACCAAGACACCTGATCATAATCCGACCGGACGCACCCGTCCGAAACGCAAAATGGGCACCGTACTCCGGGCCAAACTCAGCAAATACCGCGCACGCGTCTCCGAATTTGAAGACGATGCGCCCAGCAGCACCGTCGTGCGCTGGCTCGTCGTCCTTCTTCTTCTTCACCTTCTCGTCATCGGCGGCGTTTACGTCCGCAGCACCTGGTTCAGAAACACGACGGAAACCGTAGAAATGGCGGCCGCCCTGCCCGCGCCGCCCACCGTCCCGCAACGCCCCGCTCCCGCAGCGCCCCCGGCAGCCCTGCCCCAGGTTCCCCAGGCCCAACCCGCGGCCCCGGTCACCATCACGCAGCCGGAACAGGTAGTGGACGCACGCCCCAACAGGCAGCCGGCCCCCGTGGCGGAGGAACACATTCCGGATGCGGCTCCGGTGGCAGGTCCTGCGCGCCACATCGTGCGCACGGGAGATACCTGGGAACGCGTCGCGCGTGACAACCAGGTGGCCGTCAATGACCTGAAAGCCGTCAATCCCAAAGTGCAGCGCCTTGTCAGCGGAAGCACGCTCGTCATCCCGGCACGGCCCGGAGACAAACTTGAACCGGAAAAACCCGCCGCGGAGGAAATGGAGCCGGAAGGCGTGCCCCACATCGTGAAGAAAGGGGAAACCCTCTCCGTAATCGCCCGCAAATATAAAATGAACTGGCGCGCCCTCCAGAAATTCAACAAGATGAATGACCGGGACGTAGCGCGTCTCAAGATTGGGCAAAAAATCATGATCCCCAAAAAGTAGGCCTCTTCCTGCCCTTCCGCCGCCATGTCTTCCAAAGTCTGCATGATTCTGGTCTGGTTCTTCGTCATCTGCCTTCTGGTCGTAGGCCTGGTGATGGTATCCAGCACGGCGGCGTGGGCGGAAGAAACCAAGCACCCGTACGAACCCCTGTTCAAGCAGACCGCCTTTGCCTGCGCCGGTCTGGTGGGAGCCATGATTCTTTCCCGTATAGATTACCGGATATGGAGGAAATATATCTGGTGGATTCTTGGAGGGGCCTGCTTTCTGCTGGTTCTGTGCTATGTGCCCGGCATCGGGAAGGAAATCAACGGGGAACGCCGCTGGATCACCATCGGCATGCAGTTCCAGCCCAGCGAATGCGCCAAACTCTGCATGATGATGGCCCTGGCCAACTGGCTGGCCCTGTACCGGGACCGCACCACCTCTTTCTGGTGGGGGTTTGTGATGCCCGGCCTTATCTTCGGCCTTCCTCTTGCCCTGATTCTCTTTGAAAAGGACATGGGGACCTCCGTAGCCCTGGCCCTGGCCGCGTTCTGCGTCATGTTTGTGGCCGGGACGCGCAAAATTTACCTGGGCGGAGCTTTCGCCCTGGCCGGAACGGCCCTGTACGTTCTGGTGCAGAGCAACGCCAATCGCCTGGAACGTTTCCTGGCCTGGAAAGACCTGGACGCCCACCGCCTGGGCGCCGGCCTCCAGCAATACCGGGCTTCCATTGCCCTGTCCCGTGGAGGGCTGGACGGGGTGGGCCTGGGAAACAGCGCGGAAAAGCACGGCACGCTTCCCTTTGCTCATACGGACTTCATTTTCGCGCCGCTGGGAGAGGAATTCGGTTTTTACGGGACCATGTTCGTCCTGCTTTGCTATTTCCTGATGACGTATGCCGGCATCGGCGTAGCCATGCAGTGCCGGGACGCCTACGGACGGTTTCTGGCCGTGGGGATCGTCGCCACCATTTTCTGTCCCGCCATCCTGAACATCGCCGTGGTAACCAACGCCGTGCCCAACTCCGGCCTGCCTCTGCCCTTCATCAGCTTCGGGGGCACCAACCTGGTTTTTACGCTGGCTGCCCTGGGCATGCTTACCAGCATCCAGAGATTTTCCACCGGAGCCCAGCCCAATTGTGAAATCACCCGCAAAGACGAACGCTCCATTGACGTAAGATTATGACTGAACCCTCTCTCAAACATCCCCCCCTGAACATCGTGATCGCCTGCGGCGGCACGGGAGGGCACCTTTTTCCCGGCATAGCCGTAGCCCAGGAATTTAAAAAGCGCGGTCATCGCGTCACGCTCCTCATCTCCCAGAAGAAAGTGGACGCTCAGGCCAGCAAAAATTACGGAAATCTTGATTTCCGCACCATTGAGGCCATCGCGATGCCCAAAATCCCATCCCTGGCCCTGCTGGGCTTCGGCATCAGGCTGTATCAGGCCGTCCGTTTCAGCCGCAGTCTTCTGGATGAGGTGGAAGCGGACGTCGTCATCGGCATGGGGGGGTTCACTTCATTCCCTCCCGTTTACGCCGCCCACCGCAAGGGAATCCGCACCTACGTGCACGATTCCAACGCGCTGCCCGGAAAGGCCAACCGCATGACCGCCAAATTCTGCACGAACGTGCTGCTGGGCATTGAAGAAGCCGGGCACTACTTCAATCCCGCCAAATGCATTGTCACCGGCACCCCGGTACGCCAGGAAATGGTGGCCCGGAAAGACAAAAACGAATCCAGGGCGGAACTCAATCTGCCCCGGGACCGCCGCGTGGCCCTGGTGATGGGCGGTTCCCAGGGGGCCAGGAATCTGAACTCCCTGGTCATTGAAGCCGCCCGTCAATGCGCAGACCTGTGCGACTTCCTCATCATCACCGGCTCCGCGGACTTTGCGCGCGTCAGCCAGCTGACGGCGGACATGCCCCACGTGCACGTCATTGAATTCTGTTCCGCCATGGCTGCCGCGTACGCCGCAGCGGATGTGGTCATTTCCCGTTCCGGGGCATCCAGCCTGACGGAACTGGCCCATATGGGGAAGGCCGCCCTGCTGGTTCCCTACCCCTTCGCCGCAGACGATCACCAGGCGCACAATGCACGCGTTTTCGCGGCCCACGGAGCGGCGCGCATGATGCGTGAAAACACCCTCACGCCGGACGATATTACGGCCTTTCTGAATGAAGTACTCAAGGATTCTTCCCTGCTGGCCTCCATGAATGAATGTGCTTTACGTCTGGACATGCCTGATGCAGTATCCCGCATCGCCAACGTCATTGAACATACGTCCCATGCAGCCCCCCATGATTGAGACCTTACGCAAACGACTGACAGACAGGGAACACCCGGCACGCCTCCATCTCATTGGAGTAGCCGGGTCAGGCATGTCCGGCCTGGCGCTCATGCTGATGGAAATGGGGCACCGGGTGAGCGGCTGCGACCGGGTGACCAGCGCGGAGACCGAACGGCTCCAAAGCCTGGGACTGTCTTTTTCCTGCCCGCATTCCGCAGACGCCGTTTCCGATGCGGAAATTGTCATTTATTCCAGCGCCATCCGGGCGGACAATCCGGCCCTGGCGGCAGCGCGCAAGCTGAATATTCCCTGCATGCGCCGCGCGGAATGCCTGGCGGCCATTCTGAACGGGAAGAAAGGAGTCGTGGTCTCCGGCACGCATGGGAAAACCACCACTTCAGCCCTCTGCGCGCACCTGATGAGGGAAGGCCGCATGCGCCCGTGCCACTATGTGGGGGCGGAAATTCCCGTGCTGGGAACCAACGCCCACTGGAATGAAGACAGCGAATACCTGGTGGCGGAAGGGGACGAAAGCGACGGCACGCTGGTCAATTACATTCCGGAACACAGCATTGTCCTCAACATTGAACCGGAACACCTGGACCACTACAGGGATCTGGATGAAATCAAAGCCGTGTTCGACCAGCTTTGTTCGCAGACGCGCGGCAAGATTATCTATTGCCGCGCGCATCCCGGCGCTGCGGATGTCTGCGCCAAATACCCCAATTCCATTTCCTACGGCTGGTCCGATGCGGACTATACCGCTACGGACGTGCAGGAACGCCGCGGCCGCACCCTGTTCACCGTATTGAAGGGGAAAGAGGAACTGGGCCGCGTGGAACTGGGCATCCCCGGACGCCACAATGTCCTGAATTCCCTGGCCGCGATTGCGCTGGCAACGGAACTGGGCGTGGATTTCCCGGCGGTGACGCGGGGCCTGGCCTCCTTCGCGGGAGCCAAACGGCGCTTTGAAACCAAATATCTTTCCACCTCCATCCGGATTGTGGACGACTACGGCCACCACCCCACGGAGATAGCCGCCACGCTCCAAACTGCCCGTTCCCTCCAGCCGAACCGTCTGGTAGTTTACTTCCAGCCGCACCGCTACACGCGCACGCAGCTCCTGGCGGATGACTTCGGCAAGGTGCTTCAGGAAGCGGACCTCGTTTTTGTGGCGGACGTGTATCCCGCCAGCGAACTGCCCATTGAAGGGGTAAGCGGGCAGACGATCATTAACGCCATGCACAGGCACGGCCCTGTGGAAACCCGTTACCTTCCCGACCTGGGCACAGCCCACCATGCCATCGGCAACGAACTGAAACCGGGAGACCTGTTCCTGACGCTGGGAGCCGGGAACGTTCATGAATGCGGCATGCGCATTGCGCGCGACCTGGCCCTGCTGGAAGACCTGGAACGCACTGCGGGCGGCTCTCTGGAAGGCAAGCTGTACGAACCCATGTCACGCCATACGACCATGGGGGTAGGCGGCTGCGCCCAATACTGGCTGGAACCTTCCACCTTCTCCGGAATGCAGGCTGCCGTCAATTATTGCCGGGACAGGAATATCCCCGTACACGTCATTGGCCGCGGCTCCAACATCATTGTCAGGGACGGAGGCCTGCGCGGCGCCGTCATCCACCCCTCCGGGGGAGAATTCGATGTGCTGGAAATCCAGGGGAACCGCCTCACCGCCGGAGCGGGCGTGCGGCTGAAAAAACTGGTTTCCGCCGCTGTCCAGAATGGCCTTGGCGGCCTGGAATGGATGGACGGCATCCCCGGCAACGTGGGGGGAAGCCTCCGCATGAACGCCGGAGCCATGGGCACGGACATGGTCAACAACCTCGTCTCCGTCACCTGTCTGGATGAAGACGGGGAAATCCGCAGCCATACAAGGGAAGAATTGAACGCCCAGTACCGTTCCATTCCGGACCTGGTTCACAACTTTGTGCTTCAGGCCGTGTTTGAGGCGCGGCCCGCCCCTGCGGAAGAAATGGAACGGCTTCTGGAAGCGGCGCGGGCCAAGCGGAAGCTTTCCCAGCCCGTCGGGGCCAGCGCCGGCTGCATCTTCAAAAACCCGCCGGAAATCCCGGCAGGCAGGCTCATTGATGAACTGGGGCTGAAAAGCGCCTGCGTGGGAGACGCCTGCGTATCAGACGTGCACGCCAATTTTATCATCAACCGGGGTCATGCCAGAGCGAGGGACATCACCATCCTGATCGACATGATCCGCAAGGAGGCTATGGAAAACCGCGGCATCGGCCTGAAATCGGAAGCCCAGGTCATCGGAGACCGGGACCCCCAGTTTTAACCCACTCACTATTTATTCCCATATGAACACTCTCAAGCGCGACCTCAAAATCGCCCTCCTGCTCGGCGGCCCGGGGGCAGAACGGGAAGTATCCCTCGTTTCCGGCAACTCCGTTTATGACGCCCTGTGCCGGGCCGGATTCACCGATGTAACGAAGGTGGACGTGCACGGCCCGGATTTCCGGCTGCCGGAAGGCACGGAGCTGGCCTACAACATTATCCACGGCACGTTCGGCGAGGACGGAACCCTTCAGGCTATTCTGGAAGAACGCGGCATTCCGTACACAGGGGCCGGCTCCCGTTCCAGCGCCCTGTGCTTTGACAAATCCGCATCCAAGAAAGTATTTCTGGATGCGGGGGTTCCTACACCGCAAGCGGAAATTCTGGACTGTTCCAACGGCATCGTGATGCCGTCCCTTCCCCTGCCCTTCGTCATTAAGCCTCCCTGTGAGGGCTCCAGCGTAGGAGTCCACATCGTCCGCAGGCAGGAGGATGTGCTCCCCGCCATGGAGGAAGCCGTAACCCACGGCACCACCGTATTGGTGGAAGAGTTCATTCAAGGCAAGGAACTGACGGTCGGCATCCTGGACGGGAAAGCCCTTCCTGTCATTCATATCTGCCCCCGCTCCGGCTTCTACGACCTGAGCAACAAATACCCGTGGATGAATATGGGCGGCGGCACGGATTATATCTGCCCGGCGGATCTCCCGGAAGAAACCGCCGCCAAGGTGCAGGAAGCGGCCCTGAAAGCCTACAAGGCCGCCGGCGTGGAAGTGTACGGCCGCGTGGACGTCCTGCTGCGCGAAGAAGACGGCGCCCCCTTCGTGCTGGAAATCAACACCATTCCCGGCATGACCCCTTCCAGCCTGCTTCCCAAGGCTGCGGCGGCCTCCGGATGGCCCTACGAAAACCTTTGCGAAAAAATAGCGGAATTATCGCTAGCCACCCCCCGTAAATAACGTAATATCTGACAGAGGGCGGGGAGTCGCCCCCGCACCCCCCGATGTCGCACAAAGCCACAACGCCAGTCCCCCGTTCCGCCAAAAGGCCGGAAATGCTTCTTCTGGAACGGGAGGCCAGAAGAGAGACCATCGAACGCAAGGGCAAAAACTACCGTTTTTGGCTCTTCCGGCGTAAGCTGTACCACACTGTCACCGTTTATGCGCTTATTTTCGGCCTGATCGGGGCGATCGTTTTTCTCTGGAAAGATTATATCCTCAAATACGACTGGCTTTCCATCGACACCGTCACCCTGAAAAGCAACGGCATTTTCAACTCTGAACAGGCCTTTTCCGTCATGGGCATAGGTCCGCAGGACAATATTTTTTCCATAGACGCCGAAGAGCTGGAACAGCGCCTGGAAAAATGTCCCGCCATCCGCCGGGCTTCCGTCAAGCGCCAGATATCCTCCAACCCCACGCTGCTGGTGGACATTGACGCGCGCATCCCCGTAGCCTGGATTGACTGCCCGGAACTCGGAATTCACCCGGGAGACGCCAAATACGGCGCTTTGGCAGACAAGGAAGGCGTTATCTTCCCCTGCATGGAGCAAGTCCACATGCCTTATATCCGGGAAAAGCGCATGCCTTCCGTGACGCTCAGGCCGCCCAGTTCCGGCAAACTCAGCTATGGCGTCAGCATCCGGGAACTGGAAGCGCCCATGAAACTGATTGAGCTGCTTTCCGGCACAGTAACGGAATACCTCCCCAGCATCGTCTCCATCACGACGCCCAACGACTGGTCTTTCTGTGTGCGTTTTACCAATGACTGCCAGGCTACTTTCAGCCACTACGGCCTGGAACACCAGGTGGAAAAATTGTCCCGCGCCCTCCGGCACGCACGCCAGACGCACCGTAAAATCAGTTCCATCAACCTGATTCCGGAGCACAACATTCCCGTCATCTTTGACGATTCCTATGAAGATATTCCCCTCGCGGAGCCGATTGCAGAATAATGCTGCCCGGACGCTCTCCGGAAAAGACGGGTTCTTCCCCGGTTCCAGACTTCTTTTCCTCTCCCGTTTCCCGGTTTTCCCTAATTTTCAGCCGAACGGGACACCCGGTTTTCACAAGATTCTCCCCATGTCAGAATTCTGTTCTTTCTCAATGGGGAATGCGTCTGTGAAGACCTACAGAACACTTGCCAATAAAGCTGTGCCGACTATACTGTGCCACAATATATGAGCAACGAAACACCTTTATCCCCCGAAGCGGAAAAACTGGCGGCAGCCCGCAAGCGCAACCTTGACCTGGCCCTCTCCCAAATCCAGAAAGACTTCGGCGAAAACGCCATTATGCGCCTTGGAGACAACGCCAAAATGGAAGTGGACGTCATTCCCACGGGCAACCTCCTGATTGACCGCGCCCTGGGTGTGGGCGGCTTTGCCCGCGGCCGGATTGTGGAAATCTACGGCCCGGAATCCTCCGGTAAAACCACACTGACCCTGACGGCTATCGCTCAGGCCCAGAAATCCGGAGGCCTGGCTGCGTTCATTGACGTGGAACACGCGCTGGATCCCCAGTATGCCGCCCGCCTGGGAGTGAACCTGGACGACCTGCTGGTTTCCCAGCCAAGCTCCGGCGAAGAAGCCCTGCAAATCTGCGAGGCTCTTGTCCGCTCCAACGCCATTGACGTCATCGTGGTGGACTCCGTGGCCGCACTGGTCACCAAGCAGGAGCTGGAAGGAGAAATCGGGGATTCCACGGTAGGAGCCCAGGCCCGTTTGATGTCCGCCGCCCTCCGCAAGCTCACCAGCTTCATCTCCAAGGCCCGCACCGTCTGCATCTTCACCAACCAGATCCGTGAAAAAATCGGCGTTATGTTCGGCAGTCCGGAAACCACCCCCGGCGGCCGCGCCCTGAAATTCTACGCCTCCGTACGCGTGGACATCCGCCGCACCGGCCAGATCAAGGGCAGCGACGGCGTTGTGGCCGGAAACCGCACCAAAATCAAGGTAGTCAAGAACAAGGTAGCCCCTCCCTTCACGGAATGCGAATTCGACATCATGTACAATGAAGGCATCTCCTCCGTGGGCAGCCTGCTGGACCTGGCGATGGAATATGACATCATCCAGAAGCGCGGTTCCTGGATCAGCTATAACGGCAGCCAGATCGCCCAGGGCCGCGACGCCGCCAAGGAAGCCCTCAAATCCAACCAGGAGCTGTACGCGGAAATTGAAGAACAGGTCAAGGCCAAAATGGACGAGAAGACCGCCAAATAATCCCGCCTGTTCCCGCCCCCTCACCGCCATTCCAGGGCGGCTCCCCCTCCCGGGAGCCGCTTTTTTTCTTTCCGGAAACAGAAGCGCAAAAGAATCTTTCATGGGAACTTTTCCCTTGTGCGTCATGAAAAATCCGTTAGTCTGGATGCGATATCTTCCTATGTATCCGACCTCTCGCACATCATTTGCAGCCGTGCTCGGCGTTGTGGGCATGTTTCTGCTGACGTTGTCCACGGCCTTCGGATGGAATCCGGAAATCATTAATGGAGTGCAGTATATTCCGATGTCCGAGGTGCGCACCCATTACAAACTGACCAGGGAACGCACGGAAGGGCGTCAAAAAGTTTACGAGGTGCCGGAAAAGGTTCAAATCCGTATCCAGGCGCGCAGCCAGGATATGTTCATGAACAACATGAAGTTCGTGCTGTCCTATCCTGTGGCTGACCATCCCTCCAAGGGGTTGATGGTTTCCAATATGGACCTGCACAAAATCATTGATCCGGTTCTGCGTCCCACTTACATCGCCAACCGCCGCAGTTTCAACACAGTAGTCATTGATCCCGGCCACGGCGGACATGACAGCGGCACGCGCAACCGCATCAACAGGGAAGCGGATATCAACCTCTCCGTGGGCAAAAAACTGCGCGATCGCCTCAAAGCCATGGGCTACCAGGTGGTGATGACCCGTGACACGGACAACTTCATTGCCCTCCAGGACCGCGTCCGCATTGCCAACAGGCACAACAACGCCATCTTCATCAGCATCCACTTCAATGACGGGGGCTCCTCTGCCCGCGGGGTGGAAACCTTCACGCTGGCGCCTGCGGGCACTTCCTCCTCCATGTCCCGCAATATCCGCCACGACGCTCTGCAAGGCAACGCCCAGGACAGCATGAACATCGCCCTGGCTACAGCCGTTCAGGGGCACATGCTGAAAGGGCCTCTTGCCATCAAGGAGGGTATTTCCATGGTGGACCGCGGCATCAAGCGCGCGCGCTATTCCGTGCTCTGCACCATCAAGCATCCCGCCATTCTGGTGGAAGGCGGTTTCATGTCCAACCCGCAGGAGGCCCTGCTTATCGCCACGGAGCGCTATCAGAATTTCATGGCCTCTTCCCTGGCCGCCGCCGTGCATCAATACCGCACCGCCCTTGGCCAGCAAGTGCGCAGAACGCGCTGAGTTCCCTAACTGTCCCGGGGCCTCCCTTCAGCAGCATGAACATCATCCGCATTCCCGGCCTGGCAGATTACCAGGAAACCCTGCGGCTCCAGGAACAACTGGTTCAGGCTCATCAGGAAGATCCGGACAGGGAAAACGACCTGTTGCTGCTGGAACATGCCGGAGTTTACACCATCGGACGCACGCGGAATCATGCCAGCCTGCACCCCGGTTCCGTGCTTCCCTTTCCCGTTCATGAAATCAACCGCGGCGGCCAGGCCACCTACCACGGCCCCGGACAGCTGGTCGGATACCCCATTACGGACCTGAACCGCTGCGGCAGGGATCTGCACCGCTACGTCACCACCCTGGAACATACCCTGATTGAAACCTGTGCCCGGTTCGGCGTGCAGGCCCGCATCCGGGAAGGGCTGGTAGGCGTCTGGGTGGAAAACCGCAAAATAGCCTCCATCGGCGTCGGGGTGAAAAAATGGATTGCCATGCACGGCTTCGCCCTCAATGTAACCCGGGAATCCCTGCCTCCCTTCCTTGCTATTACCCCCTGCGGCATCCAGGGCGTGCAAATGACCTGCCTGGAGGATGAAATGTCCTCCCCCCCGCCGGAAGGAAACCTGTTGAAATGTTTCGGAGACGTTTTTGCAGCGCTGTGGGAAGAAAAATTTCACCGGCATTAAAGGAATCCGGAACGTGCAGAGGGCACGAAAACCATCCTTTCCTTAAAGGCGGAAAGGCGCCAAAGGCTGGAAAGAGGCCCAGTCAGACCATGAATGCAGAGGAAATGTTCAAAAAAACGCCTTCTGTAAGACACAGACCGTGTCAGCAATACGTCCTTGCATCTTGACGCGGTTCCCGAACGGACGGATGCTTATGCCAGCTATGGGGAAAACGCTTTTCCAAAAAATCTGGGACGCTCATACCGTCGGCATCCTGCCGGATGGGAGAACGCAAATATTCATCGCCACGCACCTGCTGCATGAAGTCACTTCTCCGCAGGCTTTCGGAATGGTCCGGGACCTGGGCCTGACCGTGCGTCACCCGGAACGTACCTTTGCCACCGTGGACCACATCATTCCCACGGACAACCAGGCGGAACCGTTCGCGGACGCCACGGCGGACGCCATGATCAGGGAACTGCGCCGGAACTGCGCTGAAAACGGCATCCGTTTCTTCGACATCCCCACCGGACTCCAGGGCATCGTGCATATGGTGGGGCCGGAACTCGGCATCACCCAGCCGGGCATGACTATCGTATGCGGAGACTCCCATACGGCCACGCACGGAGCCTTCGGCTCCATTGCCATGGGCATCGGCACCACGCAGGTGCGCGATGTGCTGGCCACGCAGACCCTGGCCCTCAGTCCGCTCAAGGTGCGCCGCATCAATGTGAACGGAAAACTGGCCCCCGGCGTGCGCGCCAAGGATGTGGCCCTGCACATCATCGGCCTTCTGGGAGCCAAGGGCGGCCTGGGCTTCGCCTATGAATATGGCGGCGACGTCATTGACGCCATGAGCATGGACGAACGCATGACCCTTTGCAACATGTCCATTGAAGGCGCGGCGCGCTGCGGCTACGTGAACCCCGACCAAACCACGGTGGAATACATCAAAGGACGCCTGTTCGCCCCCACCGGCACAGACTGGGACAAAGCCGTGGAACGCTGGCTGGGCTTCGCCTCCGACGCAGATGCGGAATACGATGAAATCGTGGAAATTGACGGGGCCTCCATTGAGCCTACGTTGACATGGGGCATTTCTCCGGACCAGAATACGGGCATCAGCGGCAGCACGCCCAACCCTTCCGACGCCGCGAACGACGATGAACGGAAGATGATCAACGAAGCGCTGGAATACATGAAATTCCCCGCGGGCATGCCTCTTAAAGGGCTGCCGGTTCAAGTGTGCTTCGTAGGTTCCTGCACCAATGGCCGCATTTCAGACTTCCGGGAAGTGGCCGCCCTCATCAAGGGTCGCCATGTGGCCCCCGGCATCAGGGCTCTGGCCGTTCCCGGTTCCCAGATGACTGCCCGGCAATGCGAGGAAGAAGGCATCGCGGACATTTTCCGTGAAGCCGGATTTGAATGGCGCCTGGCGGGCTGTTCCATGTGCCTGGCCATGAATCCGGACAAACTCCAGGGAGACCAGCTTTGCGCCAGCTCCTCCAACCGGAACTTCAAGGGACGGCAGGGAAGCCCCACCGGACGCACCCTGCTGATGAGCCCGGCCATGGTGGCCGCCGCCGCTCTGACCGGGAAAGTCTCTGATGCCCGCGAAGTATTCTCCCTGAATTAACTTTCCAATTTTCTCCTTATGTCTCTGACCCAATTCACCTCCATCACCGGCACCTGCGTTCCCGTCCCGGGACCGGACATGGACACGGACCGCATCATCCCTGCCCGCTTCCTCAAATGCATCACGTTTGACGAACTGGCGGGAGTCATGTTCTGGGACGAACGCTTCGACGAAAACGGGCAATCCAAATCCCACCCGGTGGACGATCCCCGCTTCAAAGGGGCTTCCATCATTCTGGGCGGCTCCAACTTCGGCTGCGGTTCTTCCCGCGAACACGCCCCGCAGACTATCAAGCGTTCCGGCATCAAAGCCGTCATCGCGGAGTCTTTCGCGGAAATCTTCTTCGGCAACAGCACCGGCATCGGTTTGCCCTGCGTGTGCGCGTCTGCCGCCGATATTGCCGCTCTGGCACGGCACATTTCCGATCACCCGGAAACGGAAGTGACGATTGACCTCCTGGACATGACAGTTTCCTGGAAGGAAGGCTCCTTCCCCATCCGGATGCCGGCGGAAGCCCGCGAAGCCCTGACCCGGGGCCGATGGGATTCCATTGCGGAACTGCTTGTCAACATGGACGCCGTAGAAAAGAAAAACGAAGAACTGCCCCGGGTCTCAGCCTCCTGCTGATTCGGCATTCACCTTTTTCCTCCCCTTCTACCCCCTTCCCCATATGATTTTCAGAATTACAGACTACGTCCACTACGGCACGCTGGACAACCGCGAACGCGGAACCGTCCATCTTACGCTGCAGCTCATGGGGATGCCTCATCCGGTAAACATCACCCTGCAGGGGGACTGCCTCCAGGATCTGGCCGGTTGCGTGATTGACTTCAGGAATCCCTCTCCCCAAATGCTTCCTGCGGAACTTACCCAGATCCCGGAACATATCCAGGGGGTGGTGGGAGATATGACGGCCAGCCGGCGCATGCCTGTCAAAGGCAGGAAAACCATGGAAAACGCCCTGTATCTGGAATGGTTCACCAGCCACCACGATATGGTGCTGCTGGAAAGTACGGCCTTCTCCATCAAAGTCTCCCTTCCCGAATGGATAATGGATTCCTGCGAAGAACAGGCCCAGATCATGGCGAACCAGCAGATGCTGCGGACTCAGGTAAAGGAATGGTCCAGGGCCTATTCCAACCATCAGGAGGACGGCAACCTGCCCGACCACCACTGGGACAAACGCCTGCGGGAAGCGGAAGCCATCGCCATCGCCTACCAGGAGGTATTCCAGAAATACAGGCTGAACCCCAGCGGCGACATCCGTGTGGCTTTTGTCATGGGCTGGGACGAAGTGCTGGACAACATCGCCCAGTCGGAAGAAACGGGGACGCCCTGCTCCTGCAAAAGCACCGGCATGCTCAGCCTGTTTGACATTCTCAACGAACAGGAGGCCCAGGAAGTGCAGTCCTGCATGTTCCACCCCCTTTTCCAGCAGGTGATGGAGCTGACGGACCTGTGCCAGCACCGGTTCAGCCGGGAAATCAACAAAGCCCAGAGAAACAGGACAGGGCCGCCGGAACCCCTGAACCAGATTTTTTACTGCATCCGCTACATCACCCCGCGCATTCTTTCCTGCCTCCTCCAGGAGAAGGAGGACGCTGCGGACTACTGCACCATGGCCGCCCGCATGGCCCTGTGCGTGGAACAAACGCGCCAGACGGTAGCTGCGCTGGACAACTGCGGCTGCCAGGTGGACGGCGAAGTGGCGGAACGTTTTTCATCCCTGCTGGAGGAAGTCAATTCCTTCCAGGAAAGCCTGGCAACCCAAAGCCGCAAAAGCAACTTGTAACAACAACACCTTCTCTGGCAACACAATCCTCATCTTTGCGTATGATACATTCCCATACCTGTTTTCAAGGGCTGTGCGCAGTCCTGGCCGCCGCCGCTCTTTCCCACGCGGATGAGCCGGCCGTCTCCATTTCGGACTTCGGGGTGGACAAGGTCATGTCCGGCCCCGTCGTTTCCATCAATGACCAGTACAAGGGCGTCGTGAAAATTGAAGTGGATTCTCTGACGCCCGATTATGCCACCCCATGGAACGCCGGCCGGTACCAGAGCAGTTTCGGCACCGGTTTCCTGATCGGGGAAAACGCCTTCATGACAAATGCCCACGTCGTCAGCAACGCGGAACGCATTTACATCTCCATGTACGGAGATTCCCGCAAAATCCCCGCCAGGGTCAAATTCATCGCTCATGACGCGGACCTGGCCCTGCTGGAAGCGGCCCCCCCTCACTCCTTCAAAGGCATCAAACCCTTTGAATTCAGTAAAAGCCTGCCTCATCTGGAAGACGAGGTAAGGGTGATCGGCTACCCTATCGGCGGCAACAGGCTTTCCGTCACGCGCGGCGTGGTCTCCCGCATTGATTTCACCGCGTACGCCCACCCCCGCAACGCGGAACACCTGACCATCCAGGTGGACGCCGCCATCAATCCGGGCAACAGCGGCGGCCCCGTCCTGATGGGGAACAAAGTCATCGGCGTGGCATTCCAGGGCCTGAACAACGCCAACAACACGGGTTACGTGATTCCGACCCCCGTCATCCACCATTTTCTGGAGGACATCAAGGACGGCGTCTATGACGGCTATGTGGACATGGGCATTCAGGCTGCGCCCATCCTGAACCCGGCCATGCGCAAGGCGTTCGGCCTGCCGGACGATGAAAAGGGCGTTCTCATCGGTAAAGTGCTCAAGGGGTCTTCCGCCGACGGCGTGCTCCGCAACGGGGATCTGCTGATGAAAGTGGACGGCTATGATGTGGACAGTTCCGCCATGATTGAACTGGACGGCCAGAAAATCAGCATGAAGGAACTCATTGAGCGCTGTTTTAAAGACGACCGGCTTCCGCTGGACATCATTCGCGACGGCAAGCCCATGAAGGTGGAAATGGTGATAAAACCATCCCCCTCCAGAGACCTTCTGATGGCGGAATACGATAAAATGCCCCGCTATATCGTCTTTGGCGGCCTGGTGTTCCAGCCCATCCAGCGCAACGTGCTCGCGGCGGCGGCCATCTCCATGCTGGACGTCGCGCTGGATATTCGGAACTACCAGGAAG
The DNA here is from genome assembly GCF_002493465.1 of Akkermansia sp. UBA7090. Classification (NCBI taxonomy): domain Bacteria; kingdom Pseudomonadati; phylum Verrucomicrobiota; class Verrucomicrobiia; order Verrucomicrobiales; family Akkermansiaceae; genus Akkermansia; species Akkermansia sp. UBA7090. Next base: position 20,225 of record NZ_DKYW01000027.1, on the reverse strand, counting down.
ACGGCGGCTGCGTGGACCATGAAGACATGGTCATCATCACCAAGGTGCTGGATGACGAAGTAAACGCGCGCCTGTCCGGCGCCGTCTCCAACTCCATTGTGGAAAAAATCAACGGCGTGAAAGTTAAGGGCCTCACCCACGCCTATGAACTCCTTTACCCGGAAAACATGCCGGAATACGTCGTCATCGAACTGAAAAACGGAGAACGCCCCCTCGTCTTTGAAGGCAAGGCCATGGAGGCGGCCAACAAGCGCATCGCCAAAACCTACAACATTCCGAAAAACGCCCGACTGGACAGCGCCATTCCCGGCCGCCAGCCTGACCGCAACACCACTCCCGCCCGTTAACCGCCATGAAAATTCTTTCTGCTTTCTTCCTCGGTTCCCTGATCCTGCTTGGCGGCTGCCAGCCGCGCGAAGCCGGTCGGACTGCTCCCGCACCCCAGCCTGAACAACAGGCGGAAACGCCTGAGAAACAGGTGGAGGAAACGCCCGCACCGGCCCCGCTTCCCTCCCCCACCGGCTCCATGGTCGGCATCAACGCCACCAACCAGGGCTATGCCATGATCCAGCCGTGGAGCAAGGAAAACCCGGCATACAGCCAGGGTTTCGGCATTTATCTGGGAGACGGCAATATCCTGACGGCCGCCAACATCGTTTATTCCGCCAGCTTTGTGGAAATAACCTCCGCGGACGGCGCCCGGACGGTTCCCGTGACCGTAACCGCCTTTGACCCGGAAGCCAATCTTGCCCTTCTGCGTCTGAAAAACGGGAAAGATGCCTCCTTCCTGAACAAGCTGGTCCCCGTTACGCTGGGGGAGGCTCCCCGCCTGGGCGACAAGGTGACTTTCTGGCAATTCAATGACGACGGTCTTCCCATCACCACCTCCGGGACCCTTCTGGCGACGGAAAGCGCCTGCCCGTTCACGAATGGGGAACCCTTCGTCCTGTATAACGTCAAATCCTCCGTCACTCCCCTGAAAGGCGGCGCGGGGAACCCCGTCATGAGGGGCAATGAACTTGTGGGCCTCAGCGCCAGCTGCGATCCTCCCGCCCAGAAAGTGCTGGCCGTCACCCATACCATGATTTCCCGGTTCCTGGAGCAGGCCCGGGCCGGCAGCTACATCGGTTTCCCGGCGGACGGCACGCAGGTCACGGAACTGACCGACCCCGTCTTCCGCAAATTCCTGGGCCTGCCTGAAACTGGCGGCGGCTTTTACGTGGCGAAACTTCCTGTTTACGGCTCTTTCTACAAAGCCGGAGTGCGTCCCGGAGACGTGGTGGAAAGCGTGAACGGCATTCCCCTGGACAGTAAAGGATTAATCAAGGATCCCGCGCTGGGCCCCGTTTCCGCCAACTTCCTGTTCCGTGACTCCGCCAAACCGGGGGACACCATTACGCTGGGCATCCGCCGCAAGGGAAAGGACGGCTCCAGCCAGCCCATGACGCTGGATGTCAAACTGGACAGGAGCGCCCTTGAAGGCGACCTGGTCAATCCGGCCCCCTTCATCTCCAATCCGCCCTACCGCATTTACGGGGGGCTGGTATTTGTCCCGCTGACGGGAGCCATGATGGGAGAAATCAACAAGCTCAGCAAGAACCACCCCCCCCTCAACCTGGTGGAAGCCACTCAAAAGAAAGAGGAGATACGGAAAAAAGGCGTGGATGAAATCGTGGTCTTCCTGATGGCCCTGCCCACGCAGGCTACACTGGGATACGCCCAGATGAGCCCTTCCATTGTGGAAAAAGTCAACGGCGTGCAGGTGAAAAGCTTCAAGCACCTCAACCAGCTTCTGGACCTACCCGCCCCCGGCGGCACGCACCGCATCGAAGTGACCCAGCAGCCGTACACCATGTACATGTCCCAGAAAGAAGCTGCCAAAGCGGATCGCTTCATTCAGATGAGGGCCGTTCCCGTGCTCCGCAGGGACTAGGAATCCTCAAGCCATGTTCACTTGTGCCGACCACCTGAAATGTCCCTTCACACGCTGAATATCCGGCTTGATTTTCCCTACAGGACAGGCTTTACCCATGGAGCCTTCCGCCCGGAAAACGAGACGCTGGCCAGCCTGATGGAACAGAGGCCCGGAAGCCGCGTCCTCGTTCTCCTGGAAAAAGGGCTGGAACAGTTTTATCCGCAGCTTCCGGCGGACATTGACCGCTATTTTGAAAAAAACGCCGGGGTACTGGCCTATGCCGGCTGCCGTTCCGTTCCGGGCGGGGAGGAAGCCAAAACAGGTTTTTCCGCATGGGAAACGGCCCTGCGCCACATTGTGGAAGCAGGTATTGACCGCCATTCCTACATCATCGCCGTGGGCGGCGGAGCGTTTCTGGACGTAGCAGGCTTCGCCGCCGCCACCGCCCATCGCGGCATCCGGCTGTTGCGCATCCCCACCACCACCCTCTCCCAGGCGGACTCCGGAGTGGGTGTTAAAAACGGCATCAATTTCATGGGCCGGAAAAACTATCTGGGCACCTTCGCCGTCGCGTGGGCCACGCTTGACGACTTCCTGTTCCTCCATTCCCAGCCCCTCTCCCTGAAAAGAGCCGGACTGGCGGAAGTAGTGAAAGTGGCCGTGGTGAAAGACGCCTCTTTCTTCAACTGGCTGGAAGCGAACGCCTCCGCGCTGGCCGGATGCGAACGGGATGCTCTGGAATATGCCGTGGAGCATTCCGCTTTGCTGCACGCCTCGCACATTGCATGCGGAGGGGACGCCTTTGAACTGGGTTCCAGCCGTCCCCTGGACTTCGGACATTGGGCCGCCCATTACATGGAAACCATGTCCGGCTACACACTGGGGCACGCGGAGGCCGTTTCCGTGGGTATGTGCCTGGATATTCTTTATTCCGTCAGGAAAGGATGGCTGCCTGCCGCAGAGGCGGAAAGAATCGTCTCCGTGCTGAAAACCCTGGAACTGCCCGTATTCCACCCCCTCCTCTCCCGCAGGACGGAAGACGGCGCCTGCGAAGTGCTGAAAGGTCTGGAAGCTTTCCGCGAACACCTCGGCGGCCACCTGACGGTATTGATGCTCACCGGAATAGGCCGGGGAAAGGACGTCCATGAGATAGACGCCGCTCTGATGGAGGAATGCATCCGGGAAATGCAGGAGGCTGCCGGAGATTCCGTTCAGGAATAGCAGCCCTTTCCTCGCAGCCTCCCCGTCAGGAAACAAACAGGAAGATATCTGCGTATTACAGAGAAATACCGGCTGGACGGCAATATGGAAAAATCAACAACGTTTTTCCTTCCTGCGATCTCCATATAACCGTTTCTTTTAAACCTGTGCGGATAACTCCACGGGAAACGGGCTTTTCCGTATTCGTCCAGGCTGACGCCGTGCCGCCCCGTTTACAGACGCGGCACGGCGGCGAGAAGCGCCTTCGTGTATTCGTGGGCAGGGGAAGAAAACACTTTGTCCGCCTCCCCGTATTCCACAATGCGGCCTCGGCGCATCACAGCAATGCGGTCCGCGATGTAATGAACCACGGACAAATCATGGGAAATGAATATCATGGTCAGGTTCAAGTCGTGGGCCAGGGCAATAAGAAGGTTCAGAATCTGGGACTGGATGGAAACGTCCAGCGCGGAAACGGGTTCATCCGCAATCACCAGCCTGGGTTCCGGAGCCAATGCGCGCGCAATGGCGACGCGCTGGCGCTGGCCGCCGGAAAATTCATGGGGATATTTGCGCATCAGGGAGGGGCTCAGCCCTACCTTTTCCATCAGTTCCGCCACATCATCCCTCGTCTGGGCAAAAGTCCTTTTGCGACGGCGGCACTGCAACGCCTCCTTTAATGTCGCATATACCGTAAAGCGGGGATTCAGGGAAGCGTAAGGGTCCTGAAAAACCATCTGGAAATCCGGACGACGCTTCCTGACTTCGGATGCGGAAAGAGCCGTCAATTCCTCCCCTTCCAGAAAGATGCGGCCCTCCGTGGGTTGCTGGAGCAGCATCACCGTGCGGGACAGCGTGGATTTGCCGCAACCGGATTCACCCACCAGCCCCAGGATTTCCCCCTTTTCCACGGACAAAGACACCCCGTCCACCGCCACAACGGAGGCGGATTTGCGGGATGAGAGCAGCCCCTGCACCGCAGGGAAGACAACGCTCACATGATCCAGTTCCAGAAAAGCCATGCCGCCACCCTAACAAGCCTTCCGGTGCAAGACAAGACCCCAACCGCGCCAGTTCCTCCCATATCGGGACATCCATGCGCACCTCCCATGCCATTCCCCCCCCCACAGAAAAGCACCGGAGACCGCCTGCCAGGATGGAGGCCGTCATCAGCAGCAGGACCGGATCTTTTCTCTCCCGCACATTCTGATGATCCATATCCGGGCTTCCGGGTTCTCTCTGAATCAGGTTCATGAATAAATCCCCCCTCATGGAGCCGTATCAAGCAAAAGAACCGTTCCCCGCAAAGGGAACGGTTCCAGAGATATTCTGACTCAGAGCTTACGCGCCGAGCTGGTAGCGGACGAAGGAGACGACGGAGATATCGTCGCCGAGTTCCTTGCCGGTCTGATTGAGAAGGGCCTCCACCGTCATCTTTCCGGCAGGGTCTTTCACAAATACCTGGTTCAGCAGGCAGGACTGGGCGTACAGAGCCTTCAGCTTGCCGGGAAGAATCTTTTCCAGCAAGTGTTCGGGCTTGCCTTCCTGAATGAGCTGCTGCTTGGCGATTTCCTGTTCCTCGGCCACGAAGGCGGGATCCAGGCTATCGGAGCTGACGCTCTTGGGAGCGGCGGCGGCGATGTGCAGGGTCAAATCCTTGGCAAGGGCCTTGAACGCATCAGACTTGACGGTTTCTTCCTTGCCGGCCTTGATGGACAGCAGAACGCCCACTTTGCCGCCCATGTGGATGTAAGAGACCACGGCGCCAATGCCGTCCGCCGTCAGGCGGGCGAATTTGCGCAGAGCCATGTTTTCGCCAATGGAGCTGCACATGGCCTTGATGTATTCTTCCGTGGTACCTTCCGTCATGGGGACCTGGAGGGCTTCCTCCAGCGTGGAGGCCTTGGAATCCATGAGAGCCTTGGCAACGTCATTCACCAGCCCCTGGAACTTGTCTCCCTTGGCGCAGAAGTCCGTTTCACAGTTGAGTTCAAGAATGATGCCGGAGCAGCCGCAGGGAGCCACAGCGGCGCGGATCACGCCTTCCTTGGCGTCACGGTCGGCCTTGGCCGCAGCCTTGGCAATTCCCTTCTCACGAAGATACTTGACGGCGGCGTCCATGTCGCCGTTGCATTCGTTGAGGGCTTTCTTGCAATCCATCATGCCGGCGTCCGTTTTGTCACGGAGGGCCTTGACGAGAGCTGCAGTAATTTCTGCCATAGTGTTTCTGTTCTTTCTAAATGATTGGTTTAGGCTTCGGCGGAAGCGCCCTTGCCTTCGTTGATGGCCTTGACGATGCAGTCAAGAATCAGGCGGATGGAACGGACGGCGTCGTCGTTGCCGGGAATCGGGAAGTCGATTTCCTTCGGGTCGGCGTTGGTGTCAACCAGAACGCAGACGGGAATGTTCAGGCGGTGGGCTTCGCGGATGGCGATGTCTTCATGGTCGGCGCCGATGGCCACCATGGCGTCCGGAGCGCCGCCCATGTTGCGGATGCCCTGAAGGTTGCGTTCCAGCTTCTGGCGTTCGCGGTCCAGAGCGGCCAGTTCCTTCTTGGACATGCTCTTGAATTCCGGGCTCTTTTCAATCCCTTCCAGATAGGCTAGGCGTTCGATGCTCTTGCGGATCGTGCTCATGTTGGTGAGCATGCCGCCCAGCCAGCGGTGGTTGACATAGTACTGACCAGTGGCTTCCGCGGCTTCGCGGACGGCTTCCTGAGCCTGGCGCTTGCAGCCGACGAAGAGGATTTTCTTATTGCGGCGGGCCAGATCAGCCAGGAAGGAGCAAGCCTTGTCCAGGCATTTTTCCGTTTCTTCAAGGTTGATGATATGGATACCGGCCTTGTCCTTGAGAAGGTACTTTTTCATGCTGGGGTGCCATTTGCGGGTCTGGTGGCCCAAATGAACACCGGCTTCAACCATCTGGTTAATCAGATCATTAATCATATATGTATGTAGGTGGCTTTCCTTGCGGCAGGAAAAGCAGTTTTTGGGGACTTCGACGCTTGTTACCCCTCCGATCCCCGTTGTTTAGTTGCGCCGAATCACGCGAGGGACGGGCAATATACTTCCCGCCCTTCCTCTTGTCAAAGCATAAATCATTGATTTACGAAACTATTCCGCCGTTCGCGGAACCCAGTCGAGCGCAGGCCCATGGAGAGGGTTGCCGTTTCCGCGGAATACTTATCGTACCGGCCGGTCAAAACCGTTCCCGGCAGGCTCTCCCCTGCCCGCTTTCCGGTATTCCCGTTCCGCCTGCAAATAAAACACACCGAACGGAGGCAGGATTTTTAACGTTTTTCCATGCCGTGCGGCCAGTTCCGGAGCGGGCATGTCCTCCCGCACATGCTTTCCTTTTCCAATCAGAAACGGCAGCACTACCACCTTTCGCCCCTTTAATTCAGGCAATACTTTTTCTACAGAAGGAGATGCGCCAAAGTATGCAAGAGCCATGTCCGTTCCTTCCGGAAGCAGGAATTTCAACTGCCGGAGGAATTGCGCCGGCTCCGGGGCCGCCTCCCTTCCCGTTACCCCGTGGGCCACCACCAGCAGGGAAGCATCCCCCTCCAATTCCTGTTGCAAGGCGGCGGCGACCCCAAAACCAATGCCGCCGCGACCCGCTCCCCATACGGGTTTAAAAACAAGTTCCGGATGCTGTCCGTTCCCGGCATACAGCGCGCGAAGCAATTCCGGCAATGCCTCCGTCACCGTCACGCCGCTCTGCATGAAGACAGGGTAAACCCAGACCACACCATCGCCCGGAGGCAAATCCTCCGCCGCCAGGCCGCGGAAAGACGCCTGCCAGACGCAGTCGCCCGGGTATTGAAACCGCTCCGCCACATGCCGCCGCAATTCAGCTCCTGCTTCATCATAGGAAATAAAGAGTTTGTAAATCTTCCTGGGCATTTCGGTAAGACCACTGCGGGGGAACGGCGTTCGGAACATCCTGTCATTTATTCATGCGGAAAGGATGCATGATTGCCGTTTGTAACAGAAAGTCCGGATGGCGGCAACTCCATACGTTTTTTCCAATCCATGCGCCCCTCCCTTTACACGCGCCTATCCAAAAAATATTTACCATATTTATAACAAACTCATTATATCGAATATCAAAAGATACTCCCGGAAAAATAAATCTCCGTCTCCGAATCTCCGCGCGGAGGCAGGATAGCGGCTTGACCGAAAGGCCTGAAACCGTCATGATACAAGGACATACAGGTTTTGTTTTATGTCGTTTTATATTCAATCCGTTGAAATCGGCGGCCCGCGGCCGTTCTATCTTCTGGGCCCCTGCTCTCTGGAATGCGAATCTTTTGTATGGGAGATGGCCCGGTCCATCAAGGCCATCGCGGAAAACCTGGATGTGCCGCTGATTTTCAAAGCTTCCTACGACAAGGCGAACCGCACCTCCGTCACCTCTTTCCGCGGTCCCGGCGTGCGGGAAGGCTGCCGCATCCTGTCGGAAATCGGCAGGGAGCTGAAACTGCCCGTCGTCACGGATGTGCATACGGCCCAGGAAGCGGAAATCGCCGCCGAATACGTGGACCTGCTCCAGGTCCCCGCTTTTCTGTGCCGCCAGACGGACCTTCTGGAAGCCTGCGCCAAGAGCGGACGGCCCGTAAATATCAAGAAAGGGCAGTTCCTGGCTCCGTGGGATACCGTGAACATCGGGGAGAAAATGCGCGCCTTCGGCTGTGACGAGTTCATGATGTGCGAACGCGGCACCACGTTTGGTTATAACAATCTGGTGGTGGACATGCGCTCCCTGTACTGGATGAAACAGGCAGGCTTTCCCGTCGTATTCGACGCCACTCATGCCGTTCAGAAACCCGGAGGGCTGGGAGGAACCACGGGAGGAGACAGCGAGCTGGCCCCCGTGCTGGCGTCCGCCGCCATGGCGACGGGCAGCATTGACGGCGTATTCATGGAGGTGCACAAGGACCCGTCCAAAGCGCTTTCCGACGGCCCCAACCAAATTCCTCTCCACCTGCTTGAAGGAGTGCTGAAACGCCTTCAGTCCATCCGCCAGGCGGTTCAGTCATGATGAAATTACTGTCCACATGCCTTTTGACGGCCGCCCTGTACGGCATGGCGACGCAAGCGGACACCAGCCTGCCCGCGGCTACGCCTTTTGCCGGCGTAGATAAAAAATTGCCTATGCTGGAGCTTCTGCCCGTAGGCCAGAAGCTCCCCAAAGTCAGCCTGTCACGGTATGAAGGGCCGCGCCTTTCCATGTTGCTGACGGCTTCAAGCGTGACCGTGGCCGCCCCGCAGGAAATCGCCGCGAATATCCTGAACGTGTACCTGTACGGGAAAAATAATCAGACTTCCCATCTTTTCACGAAGGCCGCCTCTTATTTTCTGGATAAAAAACTGGCCGTCTCCCATACGGAAACCACCCTCAGGGAAGAGAACCTTTCCGCCAGAGGAACCGGCCTTTACCTGGACACCAATATCAAGAGGGGCATCATTCCGGGTCCCGTTCAAACCACCATCCGCATGGCTCAACGCAACAAGTAATCATTCCTTTTATGAAAAAAATTCCCTCCCTGCTGCTGGCCCTGGCCGGAAGCCTTGCCTGCAGCGGCGCCGACGGCGTTCCCTCCCACATCGTCCAGCCCCTGCCCAGGGAACTGGATCCCCGCCTGGAACAACCTCTCACCCCGCCCTCCCATATCGTACGCCCCCTGACGGCGGAAGAAACAGCCCGGAGGGAACGGGAACTGGCCCCCGTTCCGACCGCCGGCTTGAAAGAAGACGGGGAAAAGGCGATTGAAACATACAACGCGCAGGCAACAGCCGTGGACGGGCAGATCCAGGAATTCCGCCGGCAGCACCAGGCCGCCGGAAATGCCTCCGCCCCGGCGGCGGAAACACCTTCCTCTTCCGCAGCATCCGGCCCGGAGGAAGGCTTCCTGCAGGCCAATTCCCCAAAAGACCTGTATACCATAGATTGTGACGGAGACTTGTACTTCGACATGGAAGAAGGCGTTCTGGTGTTCATGAAAAATGTCCGGGTGCGCAACCCCGGCCTTTCCCTGGACTGTGCGGATCATCTGAAAATTTACGCGGAATTCGTGCCGAAAAAACCGGGCGATAAAAAAACCTCCGACCTTAAAAAGGAAAAGGGGAAAGAGGGAGACCAGGCTCAGGTGGCTCTCCCCAACGGAGGCAATTTCGACTACAATTCCATTAAAACGGTCGCGGCTTCCGGCAACGTGAAAGCCAGTTACACCAACAAACAGGGAGAAACAAGCAACGCCCAGGCGGAAAAAATCACCTACAACGCCAAAACCGGAGAAATCATCCTGACGGGCGCCCCGGTCATCGTCACTCCGGACGTCATCGTGAAAAATCCGAACAAGGATGCTTTCATTCGAGTGTACTCCAACGGAAACATGTACGGCAGCCGCGGAACCAAGACGACGTTCCGCCACGTGGACAAAAAGCTTTCCGACCGGGAAAACCAGAAAACCAGCCGCAAACCGTGAGTTCGTTCCACTCTTCTCCTCTGCTAAGCGCCGAAGGCATTTGCAAAACCTACAAGACGCGGACCGTCGTGGATCAGGTCAGCCTGAAGGTGGGCCACGGCGAAATTGTGGGCCTGCTGGGACCGAACGGCGCCGGGAAAACCACTTCCTTTTACATGGTGGCGGGTCTCGTGCGCCCGGACGAAGGCCGCGTGATTTTTGCGGACGAGGACATTACGGAACTGCCGATGAATCTGCGCGCCAGGCGCGGCATGGGTTACCTGCCGCAGGAAGAATCCATCTTCCGCAAGCTTTCCGTGGAGGATAATCTTCTGGCGATTCTCCAGACCCGCAAAGACATGACTTCCCGCCAGCAAAAGGACCGCGCGGTGGAGCTGATGGACCGCTTCGGCATCACCAAGCTGCGCCGCTCCATGGCCATTCAGCTTTCCGGCGGGGAAAAGAGAAGGCTTACCATCGCCCGCGCCCTGGCCACCAGCCCCAAACTGCTGATGCTGGACGAACCGTTCAGCGGCGTGGATCCCATTGCCGTTTCAGACATTCAGAAAATCGTTATGGAACTGCGTGACACGGACGGCCTTTCCATCCTGATTACGGACCACAATGTGCGGGAAACCCTCCACATCGTGGACCGCGCCTACATTCTGTTTGAAGGGAAGGTGATCAAGCACGGCACTTCCGAGGAAATCGCCAATGACCCCATCGCCCGCAAGCAGTATCTGGGCGACCAGTTCCGCATGTAACTCCATTTTCCGTTTTTCCCATGTCCTCTCCGCAGAATACGATCGCCCTGGTCTTCGACTACGACCAGACCCTGAGCCCCTTTTACATGCAGGATCAGGCCATCTTCCCGGAATTCGGCATTTCTCCGCAGGAATTCTGGGCCAAGTGCAACGCCACCGGAGAAAGAGAAGGCTGGGACGGGGAACTGATTTACATGAAAAGCCTGCTGGACGCCCTTTCCCTGGACCGCGTCAGCAACGCCCGGCTCACCCAGCTTGGAGAACGCCTCACCTTTTACCCCGGCCTGCCGGACTTTTTTGACGCTTTTCCGTCCATGACCCTTTCCTCCCTTCATACGGATCTGGGCATCAGCATTGAATACTATATCATCTCCTCCGGGCTGAAAGCCCTGATTGACGGCTCCGCCCTGCGCCCTTATTTCAAGGCCGTATTCGGATGCGAATTCAGCGAGGAGAACGGCTACATCAATTTTCCCAAGAGAGTCATTTCCCACACCACGAAAACCCAGTACCTTTTCCGCATCAACAAGGGAATGCTGGATTACGACCAGGACGTAAACGACCACATGCCGGAAGACATGCGCCCCATTCCTTTCGCCAACATGATTTACATCGGCGACGGCCCTACGGACGTCCCCTGCTTCACCGTCATGCGCCGGAACGGCGGCCACGCCGTAGCCGTATATAATCCGGAGGATGAAACCGGACGCAGTTTCCGCAAATGCTATAATCTGGCCTCCAATTCCGACCGCGTGAACTTCATCGCTCCGGCGGACTACACGCCCGGCAGCCATCTCACCCGCCTGCTGGCCGGCATGGTCACGGATATCGCCAACGGCATTGTGCGCCGCCGGGACCGGGCTCTGGCGGATTCCTGTATTGCGGCGCCTTCCTTTTCCAAATAAAAACCCGCTCTATTCCTCTCCCCGTCATGAACAGCCATTTCCACTTTCTCGGCATCTGCGGAACCGCCATGGGCGCGGTAGCCGCCGCCATGGCCCGCCGCGGCTTTACCGTCACCGGTTCCGACGCCAATGTCTATCCCCCCATGTCCACTTTTCTGGAGGAGGAAGGCATCACCCTCTTTGAAGGCTACAAGGCTTCCAACATCCCGCCGGATGCGGACGTCATCGTCATCGGCAACGCCATGAGCCGCGGCAATGAGGAAGTGGAAGCCGTGCTCCAGCGGCGCCTGCGCTATCTTTCCCTGCCGGAGACGATGAAGGAATACTTCCTGCGCGGCAAGCGCAACTATGTGGTAACAGGCACCCACGGAAAAACCACCACCACATCCATGCTGGCGTGGCTGATGGAGGATTCCGGGCTGAACCCCAGCTTCATGATCGGCGGCATTGCCCGCAATCTTGGCCGCGGCGGCCGTTTTACGGATTCCGATTTTTCCGTGCTGGAGGGGGACGAGTACGACACGGCGTTTTTCGACAAACGCTCCAAATTCCTGCACTACCTCCCGGAACTGGTGGTCATCAACAACATTGAATTCGACCACGCGGACATTTACCATTCCCTGGAGGAAATCAAGCTGAGCTTCCGCCGGCTGACCCAGATCATCCCCCGCAACGGCCTGGCTCTGGTCAACGCGGACGATCCCAACTGCCTGGACGTGGTTAAAGGAGCCCCGTGCCCCGTCAAGACGGTGGGCTTTTCCGACTCTTCCAACATCCGCATCCTGGATGTGGAGACCTCCACGGACGGCAGCCATTTCACGCTGGAAGGAACCAGGTACTATGTACCGATGATTGGGGAGTTCAACATCCGCAACGCCGCCATGGCGATTGCCGCCGCACAATTCGCGGGGCTGAACGTCAGGCAGCTGGCGGATTCCATGAGCCGCTTTGAAGGCGTGGCCCGCCGCCAGGAAGTCAAGGGCGTGGTCAACGGCATTTCCGTAGTGGACGACTTCGCCCACCATCCGACGGCCATCAAACAGGCCATCCTGGGCCTGCGCCAGCGCTATCCGGAATCACGCATCTGGGCCATTTTCGAACCGCGCTCCAACACCACGCGCAGAAATATTTTCCAGAATGAACTGGCGTTATCCCTCGCTACGGCGGATTTCCCCGTGGTAGCCGCCGTGGATCATCCGGATAAGGTGGCCCTGGAGGAACGCCTGGATCTCACTAAACTTTCCAGCGACCTTTCCGCTCTGGGCAAGGACGCTCTAATCGGCGGGCATGCCCAGGAAATCGTCTCTGCCGTCTGCAAGAAAGCCCAGCCGGGAGACGTTATTCTGGTCATGAGCAACGGCGGTTTTGAAGGCATTCACGCCAAATTGCTGGAAGCGCTGAACGCCTGACCCTTCTTCATACATCCACTTCCAATGAAAAACGCATCCACCATCACCGCTTTCATCATCAGTTTCCTGGTCGTAGGCAGCCTGGCCCTGGTCTTCCTGTTCCTTGGCAACAAGGAAGAGGAACCCGCCGCCGCAGAACCGGCAGCGCAAACGGAAGCGCCGGCACGCCAGACGGTAACGCCCCAGCCCACTGTCGAGCCGCTCAGCAAGGAGGATATCATCCGGCAGACGGCTACGCCGCCCTCCCTGATCAATCTCAACTCTCCCCAGGCACTGGCGCAGGCGATTGCCAAAGTCATTCAGGACCGGGATGAAGACACCCTGAAATCTCTGGAAATCCAGCAAGCCGTGACGGAGAACCAGAGCCGCCTCATCCGGGAGCTCATGGCAGCCCGCCATGTACGCCTTTCCTCCCCCGGCATCACCAGCATCGGCGCGAACAACCAGGGAGCCAATCCCACAGCCAGATACACGCTCAATTTCAGCAGCGGCGCGCGCGGCTATCTGGATATGAAGCGCAATGACAAGCAACAGTGGGCGCTGGATACCCTCACTCTGCCCAGCAAGCAGGATCTGGCCAAGGACAAGGCCGCCCCCATGGCGATGAACGACCCCATGGGCGTCGTCAGCTCCTTCATGGATGCCGTCGCCAAGGCGGATTTCCGCGGGGCGCGGAAGTTCGTGGACGGGGCCAAGGTGCAGGACGCCACAGTAGCCGGTCTGTGCATTCTGTTTGAGGAAGGAGCTTTCCGCCTCCGGGAAGACGCTCCCATCAAAACAGCCTACGAAGCGCCCACCAACGCGGGGTTCTTCGTTCATCTTCAGGACGCCCAGGGCAGGAAGGCCGGCAATGTGGGTCTGACCGTGGCTAAAACGGACGGACAATGGCTGGTTGCGGAAGCTTCTCTGGACAGCATGCTGGAAGCCTATACGAAACGGCAGGGAGCCGGGGACGACATCTTCATCCCCATTGTAAAAAATCCCCAGGGCGGCGATTCCCTGGCCCTGTTCTTCGGCTTCAATGAAGATACCCTTTCCAAACGTTCCGAACGCCAGCTTCAAATCGTAGCGGAAGCGATCAAGATGGACGGCGGCAAAAAGCTGGAAATCAGCGGCCACACGGATGACGTGGGGAGCGAACGCTACAACCAGGGACTCTCCGAACGCCGCGCGGCCGCCGTGAAAGCCCAGCTCGTCCAGTTCGGCGTTCCTGCGGAAAGAATCGTCACCAAGGGATTCGGCAAATCACAGCCGCGCCGGACCTATTCCCCCACGGCAGATGAAGGAACAAGGGATGAAGTCCGCAAGGAAAACCGCCGTGCGGAAATGTACCTGGACTTTTAAAAAAGTAATCAAAAAGCGGAGAAGGGAGGAAGCCCCTTCCACCTTCTCTATTAACTGTTTCCCGTCAATTATCAACTAACCCTCATGGCTCGCCGATACGTCATCAGGCAGGATGCCGAGCCGGTCGCCCCCGTCTCCGGGATCGACTACCGTACGGCCCTCAACGAGGAACAGTACGCCGCCGTTTCTTCAGAACCGGGGCCGGCTCTTGTCATCGCAGGAGCCGGATCGGGAAAAACGCGCACGCTGACCTATCGCGTGGCATGGCTTCTGGATCACGGTACGGACCCATGGAACATTCTGCTGCTCACCTTCACCAACAAAGCGGCGCGGGAAATGACGGAACGGGTGCGTTCCCTGATTCCCCTGGACTTGTCCCGCCTGTGGAGCGGCACGTTCCATTCCATTGCCAACCGCATCCTGCGCCAGCACGCGGAATACCTGGGATATACCCCGGCTTTCACGATCATGGACTCCGACGACCGCAAGTCCATGATCAAAAGCGTGGTCAAGTCCCTCAAGCTGGATGAAAAATCCGCCCGCTTCCCCAAGCCGGAAGTCCTTTCCTCCCTGTTCAGTCTGGCAGACAATGAGGGAGCCAACATCCGGGAAACGCTGGAAAACGCCTATCCCTACCTTTCCAGCCATCTGGACGCCATCCTGGAGGTGCATGGCCAATACGTAGCCCGCAAGCAGGAAACCAACAGCATGGATTTTGACGACCTGCTTCTCAACGTCGTAAGGCTCTTTCAGGAACAGGAGCACCTGCGCGCCCTGTACGGCTCCCGCTTCCGGCATATCCTGGTGGATGAGTACCAGGACACCAATTACCTCCAGAGCCGCCTCATCGACATGCTGGCCCGGGAACACGGCCAGCTGATGGTGGTGGGGGACGATGCCCAGAGCATCTACTCCTGGCGCGGCGCGGACATGGAAAACATTCTCAGCTTTACTACCCGCTACCCGGCGGCAAAGACTTTCAAGATAGAAACCAATTACCGCAGCGTGCCGGAGATCCTGGAGCTTTCCAATGCGGCTATCGCCGCCAACGAAGTTCAAATTGAAAAGCAGCTCCGCTCCGTGCGCCCCACCGGGGAAATGCCTCCCGCCCTCGTCCCGCTCAATGACGACCGGATGCAGGCCAAATTTGTCGTCCAGCGCATCAGGGACCTTATTGAAGAAGGCACGGACCCCAGTGAAATAGCCGTGCTTTACCGCGCCCACTTCCACAGCATGGAATTGCAAATGGAACTGACCCGCGGAGAAATACCTTTCCGCATCACCAGCGGCATCAGGTTTTTCGAACAGGCCCATATTAAAGATGTGGTGGCATTCATGCGTTTTGTGGTCAATCCCAGAGACGAACTTTCCTTCCGCCGCATGGCGATGCTGCTGCCCGGCATCGGCCCCGGCATGGCCCAGAAACTCTGGATGCGCTGGACCGCCTGCCCGGAAAGCCGGCAGGAAACCCCTCCGGAATCCTTTTCCGCCCTGATGCTGGATTTTCCGGTCCCCGCCAAATCCAGAACGGCCTGGACGCAGCTCTGCTACACCCTGGATGAACTGGCCCCCGCCGGAAAACTGGCCGGGCCTGCCTCCATGCTCCTTTCCATCAATGAGGCCGTGTATGACGAGTACATGCAGGCCGCTTTCGACAATTACGACCAGCGCAAACAGGACCTTCTGCATCTGGCCGGATTTTCCGAACGCTTTGAATCCACGGAGGATTTTCTCTCCCAGCTTTCCCTTCTGGGCAACACGGATGATGAAAGCGCCGCAGCGGACCTCTCCGGAGGCTCCGTCATCCTGTCCACCATCCACCAGGCCAAGGGACTGGAATGGTCTGTCGTTTTTCTGATCGGCCTGTGCGACGGCATGTTTCCGCACCAGCGGGTAATTGACGACGGGGACCTGTCCGGGCTGGAAGAGGAACGCCGCCTCTTTTACGTAGGCATTACCCGCGCCAAGGATCAGCTTTACCTGACCTACCCCCGTTGGAACTGCCGCGCCCAGGGAGGAACCTTCATGCAAATGCCCTCCCGCTTTCTGGATGAATTTCCAGCCGGCCTGGTGGAGGAATGGGAGGTGGAATAATCCTGCTCTCTTCTCCCTGGCCATATCCGGGAAACGCCGGACTCTCCGTCTTCTTCCGGCGGGCCGGGAACACGCGGCGCGAAGCCTCCGAAAAGTTCTCCTTCCACCCACTTGAATTCTTACGCCTACCCCTCATCCGGGGATGTTTCCTCCTTTCCCGGAAAAAGGAATTCCCCGCTGGCCCCGCCATATTCCGAACACCCTGACGCCGCGGCTCTTACCGCCATACCCGGCAAAGCCCATAGGGGAAGGTCCCTTCCGGCTGGAATTTCCCGCCCGCATATGCGGGCCGCTTCAAAAAACAGCCTGGCCAGATTTTTATTCGCAGGGCTTCACAAGCCGCTCTCTTCATCCGGGAGATGCCCCGGCCTCCATCCTCCCCGGATTTCCTAATTAATTATATAATCTATTAGAAACAACGTATTTACCTGTCCGGCCAGCGTTGAATACGTCTCTTCCTATGGAACCGTTACCTCAGCTCCTCCTGCGCCGGCGGGAAAACGTTGCGACCGGACCATGTTAACATATTATAACAATTTCATTATCAATGGAAATAGATTAATCTTTCCAGTAAAAATAAATTGACCTGAACGTTCTTGAAATTCCTTTCCGGCCCAAGACCGCAGAATCCTGTCATGATTGAACCCTTTGAATAATAATCATAAGCAATTCATAACGAGCCATTTTAATTATTATTCTCATTAAAATTTCTCATGTCATCCCGGTGAACAGCCCGGAATGGGAATCATCTAAAACCTCGGGCGCCGTGATTGTCACGAACGCATAACCACCTAATCATTAAACAGATAAAAAAAGCATGAAATTAAGACTCCCACATATGCTGCTGGCAGCTGTCATCGCCTGCCTTGGCAGTTTTTCCATTACTACGGCAGCCGACTATACAGTCAACAGCGCCGATGAATTCGTTACTGCCTGGAACCAGGCTGCCGCTTCCAATGAAGCTTCAACCATCACGATTACGGTACCTTCCGGCTCCGACAACATCACGCTGACCCAGGAACAACGAGCCCAGTTGAACGCCATCTCCGGAACGGGGAATGTTACCGTCCAAATGGCGGACGCCAGCAACAAACTGGTTAATTTCAATTACGATCTGGTTAACAACCAGGTCAGCTTCAACGACATCACCTTGAGCGAACCTCTGGGAAGCGACAATGACATTGTGGTGACGAATGCTTCAGCTACCACCACTATTGACGGCAGGAATATTGCCATCGAAGGTACGAATGACGCCGCCAATCCCAGGACGGTGGGAGCAACCGTCACCTCCACGAACGGACAGGTAGGCATCGGCGACAATGTTTCCATGGAAAAAGCCGTTACCGTCACTGGCCAGGCAGTTCAAACCGTAGACCCGGCAACGCCGCCGGCGGGACAAGCCTATACCAGGACGACGTACAATACTTACAATAATTCCAATGAGCGGGCCGTGGTCCTGGGCAACAACGTCACGATGCAGGATGCCGTAACGGCGACAGGGCAGATCGTAAGCGATCCGGCGTCCAGAGTTGCCCTGAACGGAGATGTGACTTCCACGGCGGGCATTGGCGCCGTAACTACGGAACAGTTTGACGCATCCGGCGCTCAGACCGGCAAAACCGTCATCGACTCCATGGATGACAGCGTTTCCGGAGGCATCATCCTTGGAGAAACCGTAGCCGGCGCCGTCACCCTTAAAACCGAGGGCGGCAATATTTCCCTGGGAGACAATTCCGTCCTGGACGGCACTGCTGTTTCCGCGGAATCCATCGACCTCAACAAAACCGTTTACAGCAATGGCGACGGCAGCTGGAACACCGTCGCAAGCACGGAAAAGCTGGGCTCCATCGAAGGCAGCGTCACGCTTGGCGAAAACACGACCGTCAAGGGAAATTCCACCCTGGCGGCGGATGACAATATCGCCATTGGCAACAACAGCGTCATCACCGGCAATACCGCCGCTGACGGCGTGATTTCCGCAGGCGGCCAGATCTCCATCGGGGACGGCGTCCAGGTCCTCGACAACACCGCCTCCACCGCCGGCAAAGCCGCCATCAACCTGGCGGACGGGCAGACCCTGTACATCGGCTCCGGCGCAATTCTTTCCGGCAATACGTCCAACGGAGTTTCCGGTTCCGTGCAGGCGGGCCAGAACACCCAGATCAACGTTTATACGGACGCCACCGCCTACACGTTCATCAATGACGGCATCTCCACCGCGGCCCCCGCTCCCACGGCTGACGCCGCCCCGCTGGCTGCCGACCAGACCGTGATGACGAAGACCGGAGCGGGCACTCTCGTTTACGGCGGCGCAGAAGCCGCCGATACGTTCGGAGGAACCTACCAGCAGCTTGAAGGCAACCTGATCATCGGCCATGCCGCCTTCGGCGCCGCTGACTCCGCCACCGGAAAAGCCGGTCCCCTCCAGTCCATGGACGGCGCCGTGATGGGAACGGACGATACGGTTTACGACATTCGGACGGGACAGGTGACCCTGGCGAAGAATTCCACCATGAAGGGAGCTTCCGCCACCTTCGGAGGCGACTCCACCCTGTTGCTGAGCGACGGTTCCGTGCTGGACTTAGGCGCTCCCGCCACGTTCCAGGATAATTCCCGCGTAGGCATCCAGGTATCCGACGCCAGCGGCAACCCCGTTCCGCTCGCCCAGCTCCGCAAGGGCACGGAAAGCGTGACGGCCACGCTGAACGGCACGGACATTTCCGGCCGCCTGCTGAACAACGTATTCCTGAGCACCACCATGGCTCCGGGAACGGCGGAAGGCACCACCATCATCACCCAGGACATGAAGGGCATTGACGGCCCCATGTCCGGCTACAACGGCAACGTTTACACCGTAGCGGCCGCCCTGGAAAACAACCGTCTGAACGTGGCCGCCGGTTCTCCCGCCTCCCAGTTCTACGAAAACCTGTTCCGGGCCGCGAGCGCGGATGAAGCTGCCCGCATCATCCAGTCCGTCAGCGGTGAACACGTGGTGAACTTCACCTGGGCGGCCAGCCGCACCGTGCGGAACTTCGCCGACCTGGGACGCATTCAATCCGCCGCCTCCATGGCGCGCCAGACGGAAGACACCGTTGAAGTAGTGGACGCCAAAGGTTCTCCCATCGCCCGCAAGACAATCGCCAGGGGCAACGGCAATATCTGGGTAGGCGGCATGGGCATCTGGGATGACCAGGACGCCCGCGACGGAGTTTCCGGTTACAAGTACAATGCCGGCGGTTATGCCGTAGGCATTGACTACAAGGCTGCGCAGGGTTCCCTGATCGGCATCGCCGCCGGCCAGAGCTTCGGCGACTTCAAGGACAAAACGGGCATCGGCGCTGACTATGACGTGGACTCCTTCCTGGCCATGATCTACGGACGCATGCATCCCTTCAAGGACAGCAAGTTCACGCTGGACGGCTACGGCGCTTACGGCCGCTCCCGTTTCAAGGGCGATTCTTACATGATGGGTTCCGCCGCCAACGGCAGAGCGGATGCGGACACCTTCAGCGGCGCCCTTTACGGCACCTGGACGGAACGTTTCGCGCTCGGAAAAGCCTTTGTCACGCCCTACACGGGTATTGAATTCATGACGTCCGAACTCAAGGGTTTCTCTGAAAGCGGGCCTTACGGACGCACCTTCGGCCACGCCCGGGCCCAGAACTGGACCATTCCCGTCGGCATTACGATCGCCCGCTCCTACCAGACGGACGGAGGCACCACCATCACCCCGGCCCTGACAGTAGCAGTATCCCAGGATGTGAGCCGCATGAATCCCAAATCCAATGTCTCCGGACCTCTTGGGACCTGGAATGCCCGCGGCGTCAACGTTGGCCGCACCGCATTCCGCCTGAACGCCGGCGTTGACATGATCTTCTCCAACAAGTGGGGAGCCCGCGTCTGCTACCAGTTCGAGACCCGCAACCAGCTGACCGCCCACGGCATCAACGGCGCCATCAGCTATACGTTCTAAGTAGGCAGAGCGCTTCAGCGCATGCTTTTACTTGGTTATGGTAGGCCCTTTCCCGCCCCACGCGGGAAAGGGTTTTCCGTATATTTCCGCATCCGTTCTTTGAAATAACATTTCCTGACAAACAGGAAATTCCTTTGCGGATTCTCAATCCG
>NZ_DKYW01000026.1:0-12487 GCF_002493465.1 Akkermansia sp. UBA7090 | reverse complement strand
TTCGTTGGTATACATGGTGTGATGATTAGTGCTTGATTGCGACGTCTATAAACGCCGAGTAGGTCGATTTAGACCTTTCACAATGATTGCTTGCCGCGTTTCCGGAAATTCGCCGCCCATTTCTTAAAAAAGTGAATTTTTCTTCCCGGAGCCGTTTCCGGAGGCGGCGCGCCCTGCTTTCCTCCAGATGAATGCTTCTGGCTGCCCGCGACAAATTCCCTTCAGCGTCAACCAATGCCTCAACCAGCTCCCTTTCCTGCGGCTCCAGGGATTCCATTTCCCGCTCGAAGTCTTCCCGGAACATCAGACCGGAAAGGAAGTCCGAATGCCCGTCAGCGTCAATTTCCTGGCCATCTTCATATTCAAGCGGACGGGCTTCCCGCAGCAGCAGCCTCTTCTTCCGGTTCCTCTCGCGCAAATAGCGTTCCGGCTCAAAAACGGTTACATTGCCCAGGTATGTTTTCATGCCGGCGCCTCCGCTTTTCCGGTAACGGCGGCAAACTTTCCAGCACCGGATTCTGAACCGTTGGAGGACATCCAGATATTCTTCCTCAGATATCTGAAACCCGATGGATTCTGCTTTTGTTCGGAGGCGCTGAGGAAACGCTGAAGGTGAAACGGGATCTTCGCCTCACGACACGGCGCGGTATCAGGTATTTCACCAGAGTTTTGATACGGAGGTGTCCGGAATTGAAAAGATTTCCGGATCGGAAACTGACGCCGGAGCATGGCGCTCATTTTCTGGAAGCTGCGTTTGCATCCCACAGGCAGGATTACAAGGGCCGGACGGTGATGAGGATTTGGTGGAGAGGATCATTTCGTAAGGTCCCGGACCAGTAAAACGGGAGGAAGTTTGCATGTCTCCGTGCATGCTGTGCTTCGGCGGCTCCTGGCAGGATACGGGGCAGGGGGGGCAGCCTGTTCTATCCTCCCAATTGGCCGATGCGTTAGAGGCTGCTCCGGGAAAAAGCGGGATGGGGTCGTACAACCGCTTTGGAAAATAGAATGCGGATGCGCGGAGGCATACCAATGTTTCCTGCCACGCCAAATGGTTCAGGGATTTTTGCCTGCCTCAGCTGGAAATGAGGCATAAGGGAGTTTCCGGGGCTATTCCCTGGGCAGGAAGTAGCCGCGCTGTTTTTCTGAGATGGGCATGTCCAGGCGTTCCATAACGGCCAGCATGTCTTCCCATACCTTGCGTTTTTCCCGCGGGCTGTCTGATCTGAGCAGGTAGCTGGGATGGTAAGTGACGCGTACGGGAATGCCGTTAAGGTTGTGGAACCTGCCGCGCATGGAACTGACGGATCCCTGTTCCCCCAGCAGGCCTACGGCTGCGGTTCCGCCCAGGGCTATAATCATTTTCGGCTGGATGACCCGGATTTCATGCATGATGATGGGCAGGCACGCTTCAATTTCTTCCGGCGTGGGGGCGCGGTTATTGGTCCGCTGGTTGGGCAGGGCCGGGCGGAATTTGACGATGTTGGAAATGTAAACCATGTCTCTGGAGAGTCCCATGGCCCTTAATATCTGGTTGAGTTTTTCCCCGGCACGGCCCACGAAGGGCTCCTGCTGCACTTCTTCATAATATCCGGGAGCTTCCCCGATGAGCATGAGTTTCGTATGGGGATTGCCCGTGGCAAAGACCATGGTGTCCCGCAGGGAGTTGAGTTCCCGCGCCGGTTTCCAGTTTTGCGCCAGATGGCGGAGGTATTGCAGCTTGTCTTCCATTGTCCCTTCCGGAAGGGTGATGGAGAATGCCGGTTCCCCGCTTTGCGGAAGCAGTTCCGGTGGTTCCGGCATTTCGGCAGGTGCGGGAGCAGACGTCTGCAGGGGCGGCGGTTTTGGAGAAGCGGACGCTGATGCGGCGGGACGGCCTCCCTGTCTGGCGGCCACGTACCATGTTCTGAGAACGTTTCTGGCTTCATCCGTCAGGCTTGCTCGCGTTGTTCCCTGCTGGATCAGGGAATCAAGATAATGGCGGAAAAGGCTGTTCGGCGTAGCGCTCATGAAAGGATAAACCAGATTAGTCCATAAGAGGCCGTCTGTCACGACGATTCGCAGGTCCCTCTGCTTTCATGGAACGCGCCGTTCCGGGAAATGACACGGTAAAAGATGGTATCTTTTAAGAGGGAGGGGGCAAATTGGGGCTTTCCGGTCCAGGAATGGAAATGCAACCGGCTCTCTCCAATTTTACTTAGTTCACTTATGTCTTTTTCTGAAGAATTAAACGGTTTGATGGATTGCCCTTCTCCTCTGGTGCGCCGTTTCATGGCGTTGCTGGAACCGGTTGACGACGCCCGCCTGGAGGCGATGGCGCAAGAGAGCCGGCGCCTGACGCGGCTGCATTTCGGCCGGACCATCCGCCTGTTCGCCCCCATTTACCTGTCCAACGAATGCATCAATAATTGCAAGTACTGCGGTTTTTCACGGGACAATCCCATTATCCGCACCACGCTTACGGTGGATGAAGTGGTGCAGGAGGCCCGTTACCTGCACGGCCTGGGGCTGCGCAGCATCCTGCTGGTGGCCGGGGAGCATCCCAAGTTCGTTTCCGACGGGTATATGCAGGAATGCCTGGACGCCCTGCATTCCTTTATTCCATCCCTGGGGCTGGAGATAGGGCCGTTGCCGGACGACCGTTATGCGGAGATCGTCCGCCACGGGGCGGAACAATTGGCCGTGTATCAGGAAACCTATAACCGGGAAGTGTATGAAACCCTGCATACGGCAGGGATGAAGAAAAATTTCAACTGGAGGCTGGATTGTCCGGAACGCGCCTATCAGGGCGGTTTCCGCCGCATTCAGATAGGAGCCCTGTTCGGGCTTTCGCCGTGGCGGCGGGAGGCCATGGCGCTTGCCGCCCATCTGGATTACCTGCAGAAGCATTGCTGGAAATCCGCGCTTTCCGTAGCGTTTCCCCGCATGCGTCCCTATGCCGGGAATTACGAATATGAACCTGATCCGGACTTGATGCTGGATGACCGCCATTTTGTCCAGCTCATGGCCGCCCTGCGCATCTGCTTCCCCAGGATAGGCATGTCCATCAGCACCCGTGAACCCGCGCCGATGAGGAATGCCCTGATGCATTTGGGCATGACTCACATGTCCGCTATTGCGCGCACGGAACCGGGAGGCTACACGGGCGTGGGAACGGCTGCCGCCCATTTGACGGTGCGGGGCAACCGGGTGGATCTCCCCGATGACCGGAAAGGGCATTGCAAGGCGACGGAACAGTTTGAGATTTCCGACCAGCGCACACCGGAGCAGGTGGTCGGCGCCATACGGAATGCCGGGCTGGAGCCTGTCTGGAAAGACTGGGATGCCGCGCTGGATGTGGTGTAAGAGAGTCTTATCCCGTCTCTCTTCCGCAGAATGACATCCATATCCCCGTGATGTTGTGATGGAGCATTGACGGCATGCTCCGGCTGTCATATTTCCGGCAGTAATGATTCGTTATTATTGGAGGAGGTTTTGGCCGTTCCTCCTGTTTGCGTTCGGTATTGAGGCGGTGGAAAATCTGTTTACGGTATTTTTCGAATACCGAAACATGGATTTCGGATTGGTTTCCCTTCTGAAAACGGCATACGTTTTTCTGACGGAGTTTGCCGTCACCATGTGCTACTGGCTTATTCCCTACGCCGTTTATTTGTGGATTCTGCCGCGCGGGAAGGCGGGAGGGAAGGCGGACAGGTGGTTCACTTCCGCGTGGTTTTTCCTGTTTGTGCTCGCCAATCTGTTTGAAGATGTGGCGGAAGCCTTTTTCTGGAACGAGTTTGAAGCCAGCTTCAATTTCATTGCGGTAGACTATTTGGTTTACACCAAGGAGGTCATCGGGAATATTTACGAGTCCTATCCCATCATCCCTATTCTGGGCGGCATTCTGGCGGCGTCCGTTCTGGCCGTCTGGGGAATGAAGAGGTTTTTGTTTCCCCGGAACGGGGCGGTGCCCGCCGGATGGAAACGAGGCTGTGTGGTGCTGTTCCTGCTGGCCTGCGTCACGGGAGGATATTGGCTGGTGGATATCAAGGATGCGGATGCCGTGAACAACCGTTATAATTCGGAAATGGCCAAGGATGGCCTTTACAGCCTGTTCAGCGCCTTTCTCAAGAATGAACTGGATTACCGCGCCTATTACCGGACGCTGCCGGACGCGGAAGCGGCGGCGTTTCTGGCCCGGGAGTTTACGGCGGATGACACGTCCGTGCCGGGAGCTTCGTCCGGCAGTGTGAAGAGGCAGGTGCGCCCTTCCGGGGGAGTTATCCGCCCGAATGTCGTGGTGGTGGTCATGGAAAGCATGGGGGCGGAATTTTTAAACGAATGCCGGGAAGACGGGGCTGACGTCACTCCGTGCCTGAGCCGTCTGGGAAAGGAAGGCATTTTCTTCCCGAACACTTATGCCACGGGTACCCGTTCCGTACGCGGGCTGGAGGCCATCAGCACCTCCCTACCTCCGCTTCCCGGCATGTCCATCCTTCGCCAGGAAGGAAATGAGCATTTGCAGACCATAGGGTCCATCTTCAGGGACAAGGGATATGATCTCAAATGGATTTACGGCGGCTACGGGTATTTTGACAACATGAATTACTTTTTCGGACACAACGGTTTTCAGGTTCTGGACCGTAGTTCCATGAATGATTACGAGGTGACCCATTCCACCATCTGGGGCGTTTGCGATGAAGATTTGTTCCGCCGCGCCGTACGGGAGGCGGATGAATCCTGCGGACGCGGCAAGCCGTTTTTGCAGGTGGTGTTCACCACGTCCAACCACCGTCCCTACACGTACCCGGAAGGGCGCATTGACATCCCTCCCCGCACGGGGCGCATGGGGGCCGTGAAATACGCGGATTATGCGGTAGGCGCCTTTGTGGAGGAGGCCAGAACCAGACCCTGGTTTGACAACACGCTGTTCGTGTTCGTAGGAGACCACGGCGCCGGGAGCGCGGGAAAGCAGGCTCTTAATCCGGAAACGCACCGCATTTTTTCCATTTTCTACGCTCCGGCTCTGCTGAAACCGGAACGGCGGGAAATTCCCGTGAGCCAGATTGACGTGCTGCCCACTTTGCTGGGGTTGTTGAAATGGCCGTATGATGCGGCTTTTTATGGAAAGGATGCTTTAAAGCCTTCTTACCAGTCCCGGTATTTTGTGAGTAATTACCAGTATATCGGCTATTTGAAAGGGAAAGACATGGTGGTGCTCAAACCCCAGCGTGAAGTGGAATTTTTCCGGGACGGGGAAGCCGTTGCTCCGGACGGGCGGATGAAAGATCTGGAAAGGGAGGCGGTTTATTATTACCAGCACGCTTCCGGCTGGCGGACCAGTTTGAAAGAGTAAGGCCCCCGCCAGGTGCGGAGGCCACGCTTTCGGCATCATCCGACCGTGCGGAAAATGCGTTCAGGATTTGCTTCCGTCCCTGTAATCCTGAAGAGCGTCCCAGTGGAACGTGAAATGCTTCTGCATGTGCAGCCCGTTGGCGAGAATAAACATGAGGGAAATGCGGAATTCGTTGTTGTTCAAACCATCCAGCTCTTTTTTGTCAATTTTCATGGAGAATTTTCCGCTCTTTTTCCCAAGGCGCCGGGAGAAGGAAACGGCGTCATAGTCCTGGTTGACCGCATAAGGAGGATCCTGGATGTAAACGTTCAGAGCTTTAACGGTCTGGGGGCTTGTATAATTGCCGGAAATCAGAATCTGGTCTCCTTTGAAGGAGATGGCTACGTCCTTGACCTCCACTTCCGGCCTGCCTTCGTAAAATTGTTGGGCCGGGGTGACGGAGAATACTTCACAGGCGTCCAGCAGGGCGCAGCTGGCCGGAGTCAGGAACGTGGGGCTGGTCCCGAACGTGTAATTGCCCGAACCCATCAGGGCCGTGCCGTATTTTTTACCGTCCGAGGCGGTCTGGTGGTTGTGCGGCAGGTTAAGGCCGTGTCCCAATTCGTGGGCCATACCCCCATACCATTTGGTCAGCAGCCTTCCTTCTCTGGTTTTCTGGCCCAGATGTTTGATATCGAAGGCCGGATAATCCAGGGCGAAGCAGTTGCGCCCCATGCCGTAAAAGGGGACGCCGCCGGGATTGTCGGGGCCGTTCTTTTCGTCATTCCAGGTAGGCATGATGATAAGCGTGTGCTGGCTTTTTTTCCTGTCCGGATGTGCTTTGAAAAATTCGTCAAGTTCCTGGGCCGCTTTCCAGCCGCCTCCGTTTTCATAAGGATAATGGGCCGCCGGATATTTGGCCTTGTATTCAATGATGTTCACGCGGCCTGGAGATTTGATGTCCAGGCCGAAAGAACGCGCGCCATAGCCATGCCGCTGCATTTCCTTGCCGTAAAATTGCTGTAGGTGAAGGAGCAGTTCGCTGAGGCGCCGTTCGTAATCCGGAACGGGTTCCGTATCACTGCCCAGAAAATAGACGATATTGAGCTGCCGTGCCGTTTTTTTCAGGGCAATCCGGTCTTTCAGGGCGTCCGGAACAGTGACTTCCGCAAAGGATGTGTCGGAGGCCGCCCCCAGAAAGAACAGAGAAAAAAATGCGGAGAGAAGTCGTTTAAACATACTTGCCAAGGTAGGGGGCTCATTGTGAAAAACAAGGAAATTTGCTGTTCTCGCCATCATTGGAGGAAGCGTTCCTGAACCGGGAGTGGGATAACGGGGGAAAGGCTCCGCCATGTGGCGGACGATAAGTTTGGAATGGCTGAAAGATAGAGGTTGCGAAGGCAGTAGATATGTGACATTGTTTATTAAAGCATGCATTTCCAATCTCTATATTTATCTGCCGTGGCGGTAAGTGCCGTTTCTTTCGGGTGGGGGGCTCTGGATAAGCCTTCCGCCTCCAATTTGATCTGGTCTGATGAACCGGCCGTAGTTGTTTATCCGCAGGAAGACAAAAATTCCGAGGGCAGCTTTGGCAAGTACAGGAAGCCTGCCTCCGTTTGGGAAGCGGAAGGGTATCCCATTGGCAACGGTCGCGTGGGAGCCATGATTTTCAGCGCTCCCGGCCGCGAACGGCTTGCCTTGAATGAAATCAGCCTCTGGTCCGGCGGAGCCAATCCCGGGGGAGGGTACGGTTACGGGCCTGATGCCGGGACGAACCAGTTCGGCAACTATCTTCCGTTCGGGGATTTGTTCGTGGACTTTAAAAAAGGCGACCAGCCAGCTTCCCTGTCTGTGGAAGATTTTACGCGTGCCCTGGATCTCCGGGACGGCATTCATAAAGTGAATTACAAGGCTGACGGCGTGACGTATGACCGGGAGGCATTCTCCAGCACGCCTGCCAATGTTCTGGTGTTGAATTATAAAGCCAGCAAGCCCGGCCAGTTCAGCGCGGATTTTTCCGTTAACAGCCAGCTTGGAGCAGATATTTCCGCCAAGGGCCCCGTCATCACCTGGAAGGGGATTTTGAAAAACGGCATGAATTATGAAGGCCGCGTTTTGATCCGTCCCAAAGGCGGTACGCTTTCCTCCGCAGGCGATAAAATTTCCGTGAAAAATGCGGATTCCTGCATGGTTGTCATCGCCATGGAGACGGATTATCTGATGGATTATAAAAAGGACTGGAAGGGC
This sequence comes from Akkermansia sp. UBA7090, assembly GCF_002493465.1. NCBI lineage: Bacteria > Pseudomonadati > Verrucomicrobiota > Verrucomicrobiia > Verrucomicrobiales > Akkermansiaceae > Akkermansia > Akkermansia sp. UBA7090. Next base: position 4,929 of record NZ_DKYW01000026.1, on the reverse strand, counting down.
GAATCTCCCGCCAAGAAGCTGGACCGTTATGCGGCCAAAGCCGCTTCTGCGGATTATGCCGCCCTGAAACAGGCCCACATTTCCCAATACAAATCCATGTTTGACCGGGTGAAGGTCAACTTCGGGAAAACGGAGGAGGATGTAGCCAAGCTGCCTACGCCGAAGCGTCTGGAATCCTATAAGAAAAATCCGGCAGACCCCGATCTGGAGGAAACCATGTTCCAGTTCGGCCGTTATCTGCTGTTGTCCAGTTCCCGGCCCGGCACGCTCCCGGCCAATCTGCAGGGGTTGTGGAATGATTATGTCAAACCGCCGTGGGCCTGCGACTACCATAACAACATCAACGTCCAGATGGCGTATTGGGGGGCGGAACCCGCCAACCTCTCCGAATGCCATGAGGCTCTGGTCAATTACGTGGAAGCAATGGCCCCCGGCTGCCGGGACGCTTCCCAGGCGAACAAGGGGTTCAATACCAAAGACGGCAAACCCGTGCGCGGCTGGACGGTGCGCACCTCCCAGAATATCTTCGGCGGCAACGGCTGGCAGTGGAATATTCCCGGCGCGGCTTGGTATGCGCTGCATATATGGGAACATTATGCGTTTACCGGTGATAGAAAGTATCTGGAGAAACAGGCATATCCCCTGATGAAGGAAATCTGTCATTTCTGGGAAGATCATTTGAAGGAACTGGGCGCCAAGGGCGAAGGGTTCAAAACAAACGGCAAGGAGCCGAGCGAAGAGGAGAAGAAGGATCTGGCCGATGTGAAAGCCGGAACTCTGGTGGCTCCCAATGGCTGGTCTCCCGAACATGGGCCGCGTGAAGACGGCGTGATGCATGACCAGCAGCTTATTGCGGAGCTTTTCTCCAATACCATCAAAGCCGCCCGCATCCTGGGCAAGGACGCCGCCTGGGCCAAGAGCCTGGAGGGTAAGCTGAAAAGGCTGGCCGGCAACAAAATAGGCAAGGAAGGGAATCTTCAGGAATGGATGATTGACCGCATTCCCAAGACGGACCACCGCCATACGTCCCACCTCTTTGCCGTTTTCCCCGGCAACCAGATCAGCAAGCTCAAGACGCCCAAGCTGGCGGAAGCCGCCCGTCTTTCCCTGGAATGGCGCGGCACGACCGGAGACAGCCGCCGTTCCTGGACGTGGCCGTGGCGCACGGCTCTGTGGGCCCGCCTGGGAGAGGGGAACAAGGCTCATGAAATGGTGCAGGGGTTATTGAAGTTCAATACGTTGTCGAATATGCTGACTACCCATCCCCCTATGCAGATGGACGGCAACTTCGGCATTGTAGGCGGCATTTGTGAAATGTTGGTGCAATCCCATGCCGGGGGCCTGGACATCATGCCTTCTCCCGTGGAAGCGTGGCCTGAAGGCTCTGTGAAGGGGCTGAAAGCCCGGGGCAATGTCACGGTAGATTTTTCCTGGAAGGACGGCAAGGTGAGCAACGTAAAGTTGTATTCCGCCCAACCCAAGGTGCTGCCCGTGCGCGTCAATGGGAAGATGACCCGCATGAAAACCCTGCCGATGAAATCGGCAGCGGAATCTTCGCAGCCCGCAGCCAGGTAAAAGAGAAATCCTTGATCCGGTTTTAGTTCCGGGACGCAACATGATCATGGCTTCCAGTCCTTTTGTAAGGGCTGGAAGCCTTTTTTATCCCGAACCTTTGCGGGAGGGGACAGTGTTTATTGAAAAAGTGGTGTATGCTGGAATGGCGCGTTCCGAAAGAAGGAATTTTTCTCCGGATGGAAAGGTTGGGGAGGATTTACGTAGGGGAAGGCCCTCCGCTTTAAGGAAAGAAGGGATATTCTCTCATTTCTTTTCCATCTGCCCGAGCAGGGAGCAAATGGCGCAGGAATGGAGGAAACACAGGTCATCGTGGATTTGAAGCAAAGCCTGGTGGTGCCAGGCTTTCGCAAGAAAGGCTTGTGCATCCGGCCTGCGGCCCAGCAGGGATTGGTAGACGGAGAGAACTTTTGTTCCCGCCTGTCCGGCCCGAAGGGAGAGATAATGCTTCCATGCGTGTTCGTCATCTTTCATCGGAAGAAGATGGTTGATGATGAAGTCCAAGATTCTATCCCGGCCCATCAGGGCCATGGGGCGGGGAGAGGGGGAGGAGGGAAGCGTTACATGGGTGCTCCAGTAGGGGTGTGTAAGGGAGGAGAGGTACTCTGTCAGTTTTTCCGTATGTCTGGCAACGCAAAGGCGCTTAAACGTATCAAAGTCTGCTGCGATGACGGACAGCGCCCCTACGCGCCTCTGCGGATGGTTGGCCGGCCTGTTGCCGGAAAATGTCCAGGGGAAGGAGCGGTCCGGCGCCAGTTCAAATTGTTCCCGCAGGGGCCACCATTGAGCCCAGAGTTTTTTGTGCAGATCTACGGCTTCCGGTGTGCAGGAGGCCGGCAGCACGGGAAGGAGGAATCCCGCCGTACCGAAGAGCAGGGATTCCGGGCAGTTCCGGATGGAGCGAAGGGGCGCCCGCAGGGCCAGGTGGCGCATGGCGGTTTTGTTGGCGTGATAGCCGAGCGTTTCCGCCAGGTTTTCAAAAAGGGTCTGTTCCTCTCCTGCGTATTTGGCGCGTTCCGCATGGCGGCGGTGTTTGTTCCGGAACCTGTAGGCTGCTGCTGATTGAAGAAGTGTTTCCAGAGACTCCGGAGCCATGGAAGCCAGCAGATCGGCGTGGAGGCAGTGGCGTACCGGGGCGCTGCCGGAAGGGGATGTTCCTGATTGCGCCAGCGCAGCGGGAGGAATGACAGCCAGAGGGATGCGTTCATGCCGGGCATTGCGGGTGAACCATCCCCTGCGGCTGGGCGTGCAGACGAGGTGCAGGATGACGCCGTTAAACCCCGGGTTGGAACCGTGCCCGTGGCGTTCCCAGTCTTCCGGCGCGGGATCCAGTTCGATGTCTCCTGACTGTGGAACGCCATTAATGCGTATCCTGGCGTTTAGAAAGTCCGGCCCGGCGGATTTATTCCAGTTCCCAAAATCCAGAATGTGAACGTCCCTGCCTGAATCATCCGTAAAAGAAGTTCCGAATACCCCTTCCAGCAGAAGAAGCTGAAGCGTCCGTTCGTCCGGAAGGGAGGAACGATTGGAAACGGAATATTCCCTGACGGCAGCCGGCCCTTCTTCCCTTGCTGCGGAAAGGGCTTCCTCATACAGGGAGGCCATGGAGCGCAGGTCCATGTGGAAGGGAGGAAATTTTATTTATCGTTCTGCCGTTCCAATTCTTCTTTCAGGCAGTCGGTTACGTTACGGAATTTTTCTTCGTTCTCTTCGCTCATTTCACTCAGGGTCAAATGGGAATTGAGAACGTGGAGAGTCTGCTCCTTGGCATCCAAATGGACGGAAGGGGCGTTTTCCGTACCCAGGGCGGCACGTATCTGCTCTACTTTTCCCCTCCAGGGGGCTGTGGGCGGTTCAATGCTGAGCAGGGCGTCCAGTCCCAGGCTTTCCAGAGCGCTCAGGCAGCGTTCGCTCGGGGAGGCGATTTGGATGGAACCCCCGATGGGCAGCAGCCGTCGCGACAGGCCTGCAAGAGTGCCCATGAAGGTGGAGTCAATGCCGGAGCAGGTTTCCAGATCAATGACGATCAGGCGTCCTCCGGAAGCGATGTAATCATCCCCCAGGGATTTGACAGTCGGGCTATTGGCAAAACTTCCGCGTCCGGAACACCGGATCCAAAGAAATTCATCAAAAAGTCCGAAAATGATGGAAGAATTGTTATTCACGTCGTTAGAAAATGGAAACCATATGAATAACAAGAGAAGCCGCCGCGGTCAAGTCAGGATTTAATTTGTGCGCCGCCGGCAGAAGGTCTGTTTTCTCGCATACAGAACCTTTTCCCGCGGCGCTCTTTCCGTTGTTCGGGGGATGCCTCAGGAGTTCTTGGTGCCTTCCCCCGTACCTGGCAGGAAACGGTAATAGGTTTCCAGCATCAGCGTTGCCAGGCACTGGCGGTAGATGTTTTCAGATTTGCCGCGCATGCCGGAAACGAATCCTACATCATTTTTCCGGAAACTGCCGTCCGCATTCTGGCCGCTGAGCACGGCGTCCCGGAACGCTTTGTTGTAGGAGGTCCATACGTCTCCGCCACGGTTCATGGCGGCCTGCACGCAGTAGTAATGCATGTAGAGATTGCTCTTGACGTTTTCCGTGCCGCTTCCCTGGCCCCACTGGAGGGCTTTGATATTGTTTTTGATCCAGTCCAGTCCCTTGCGGGCGGCGCTGTCCGAGCCGTTGCCCGTCATTTGCAGAGAAAGCACGCCCACGCCTACCAGGGAGGAACGGGGCATATTGCCGTTTTCCTTATAGGAGAACTTGCCGTCCGGCATGACGTTCTTGCGCACGTAGCTTGAGGCCTTGCGCAGTGTGGAGCGGATTTCCCCTTTGGTAGGTTTGATGCCTCCGTGTTCGGCGGCCTTGAGGGCCTGCACGTTCCATCCGGTGACGGAAAGGTCGATGTCCGGATTGATTTTGTTATTGTAGCTGTAGGCCCAGCCGCCGTTGGGGCACTGGGCGTCAATAATCCTGTCCACGGCTTTTACGACGACCTTTTCCAGATTGGAAATGGAAGGGATGTCCATCTGCTTGCAGAAGGTATAGGCTTCGCACAGGGCGTAGGTGGCTACCGCGTGGTCATAACAGATTTCCTTCAAGGCGGGCTGTTCCGACAGGACGGGGTTTTTCATGCCCAAGTCTACCAGGAAGGAGATGCCCTTCAGGACGTTTTCTCCGAATTCCTCGGAAAGAGGCGTTTCGCAATGGGCCAGATAGGCCAGCAGGGAAATACCGGTCATGGAGGCGCGGAATTGTCCTTCACCCCAGGAGCCGTTGCCGTTCTGCTGTGTTTTCAGCCAGCGGAGGGACTTGACCACGGCTTCCTCGCACTGCGGGGTACCTCCGTTTTCCGTGATGCGCTTC
>NZ_DKYW01000016.1:0-117679 GCF_002493465.1 Akkermansia sp. UBA7090 | reverse complement strand
GGGGGAAAGAGGGGGAGAGGGGGACTGTCTGACAACTGTCTGACATATGTCCGACAACTGACTGACGCTTGTCTGACAACTGACTGACAGCTGACGGACAACCGTCTGACACGGCATCTCCGGGCCTCGCAACCCTCACAGGAGGAGCCGGAAACTTAGGCTCGCTCCTCTGTCTCACGCCCCACTCCGTAATCGCCAGATACCGTCCACCCTCTACCTCATACCTCACGACCATCCCGGCAGCCTCCAGCTCACACAGGGCCTGTTCCACCTCATCCACGGACAAATGCACCCGGCAGGAAAAACACTTGCTCAGCACCCACTCCGCGTCTCCGTAGAACCTCCCTGCACTATCCGCCGCCATTCGCAGACGAACGTACACACGCTCTCCTGTGGAGCTTAATTCATCCATCTCCACCTCCTGACACCAGTCTCTGATTTCCCTGCGTGGCATCGTCAAAAAAGCATCCATTGGTTAGTGAAATTCATCCAAAGACACTCCGTCTTTTTGTTACCTTGCGTGTCGCGCGTTAGCTTTGTTTCTTTCTGCCAACCAGAAAGATATTTGGAATACAACTCAGAATCATAGCCGGACAAAATCACTTTTCCTTTCAATGATTGAAGGAACCTAAGGAGCTCTTCATGGTCATCCTCATCATATTCATGCGCATACCTTACGTTCTTGCCTCTTGTTGATTGTACATAAGGAGGATCAACGTAATGTAAGGTATCAGCAGAATCGTATCGGGACATAATCTCCAGAGCATCCATTTTGTTAATTTCGATATTCCTTGCCCGTAACTCAATAGCACACTCACGTACTACGTCAGGATATTCACGCCACGTTTGAGGATAAGGGGTTGTTCGGTACAATCCGTTGCGTTTAAAGCCCGGTTTATGGATTCCTCCTCCGTAGCTCATCATAGAGTTAACTGCGAAATGCAGGGCATTCTCAACGGGGTCTTCGGAGACCGCAAAAGACCTTTTGTATGCTTCCTGAGAATAAGGTGTCAATTCAAGCAACTTAATAAGCTGCTCAACCTTTTCCGGATCTTTAAGCACCTCAAAAAAATTAACAACCCGGTCATCCAAATCGTTATACACATCTAAAAATGCAGGTTGCTTATTCAAAAGCACTGCTCCGGAGCCCCCGAATGGTTCAACATAAAACCGATGTTCCGGGAAAAAACTAATAATCCAGGGGGCTATCCTGTTCTTTCCTCCTAAATAACGAGCCAAAGCCCTCTTTCGGGGACGTTTAGTATCCATTGTCCACACTCTCCTTTCTGAGCTTATAGCAATCGCAATTTCGGGCACGGTTTATCTGAGAGTTGAAAATTCTTATACTTTTGACTGGACAAGTTAGGTCTTCATAATTTTTCCCAATACGTCGAATTTGTAGGTGTTCGCAAGTCCAGCAGGTACGCCTGAGCATGGCCCATAGCCGGTGCGCATTCTTGATTAGTTCGGCGTGCCTGTTGGTGATCGTCTTTTGGCCGCAGCAAACCTGGGCCGTCCTCCAAAAATGACGCATGGTGAGATTTTGCACACAGGAATGGTTTTGATAATTCTTTCTGAACTCTTCCAACCTCCCCAAGGCTTTCCCGTATTCAAATTTAAGCCTCATCCGGTAATTCTCCTTTCTGTAAAACCTTTGCCATTCCGCTAATGCAAATTATGCTATAGCCAGCAACAACCAAGGACGGAAACTCCTCAATAAGATTCTCCATTTGCTGCTGCGTTCCAGCTCGGAAAAACGTATCCTTGCCCCACAAATTTACCATCAGAACATGAGTTGGCCGGACGGTTATTGTTAATTTAACAAACTTACTCAGCCTATTTCTCCACCGCCTGGACTGCCGAGCGATTTCCAAAGCATCACCCAAATCCCTAAGCTTTTGTTTCTCGATTTGCTCTATTCTAGCTTTAATAATGGAAACCAGCCTCTTACGGCGTTGCGTGTAGCTCTTTCTAGTTGCTTTTTTCAACTCGGCTATTCGTTCAGGATTCATGGTTTTCTTTTTCCTTTCAGTTCTTGTAATTCTTCCAGACGGGCCGCTATCCATTCGTACCGGGCGGCCATATCCCGGAAAATCTGAGGTGCCGACTCTCCTTCTCTCTTCAGGAATTGCCTTTCAATCCAGCACGCACGCGCCCTGCAACAATCAGCATCACGGCGCAAACAGGAAATCTCCTCCTCCATGTCAAACTCTACAGAAGATGCCTTACCCATTGCTCTCCTCCTCTCTCCTCATATCCATCAAATCCTTCGCCTCCCGCATCCCCCGTTCTGTCAACAAGTACACTCTCGGCTTCAGCGCACTCGCATATTTTACAAGCCCCTGATCTATCAATACCGCCAGCACATTAGTCACGGTATTCCCGTGTAACCCGGTATCTGAAACAATACCCTTGTGACGCCTTATCCCCTTTGCCAATGCTACCAGCACCTGCGCCCCGCTCAGACGCAACCCCAGCCGCCTCACATTGCACGCAAATCTGCTTACACACTCAACGCTATTCATCGCATACTCCGTTAATAGTTAAAACCTTAAATTTAATAACCCATACCCACGGATTCATTTTAGATGCTCCGGCTCCCTTTAATTTATCCCACAGGGAAAAGTAAGACTCCTGGGCAAAAATGTACCCATTGGATCTCCCTGAATAATCCTTCCATAAACAGACATCCGTTTCTTCGTCGTGCCAGACGCTTTCAATGCCTTCCATCCGGGCATCCTGCGGTGTAATGTCTAACAGCCGCTCAATTCTTACTTCTGTAATTTCCAATAAAATTCGGGCGGCCCAACGCGGCATGTGAATCGACGGAATGGAACACTTGAGGGCAACCTTTGACTTCCATCTTTTGGGAGATTTCATTGGTAAAAAAATGGTTTCCCTCACCCACAATCGATCACCCGCTTTTCCATAGGGGCATCTTACCCACGGATTAAAATCATCATCCGGAAATTCCCCACTTTCGTCATTGGAGACGGCAAGCCATAAGCCGGTGTCAGCTTCAATGAAATCCTGAATCTCCCAGCCTCTTTCTTTCAGGTGCTCCGGGAAATTATTAAACCGGTTCAGGCCGCGCGTGCGGCGCGTCTGGTTCTTGTACTGGCCGGGCATGCTGTATTCCTGCAATAGCGCGCAGATCATGTCCGCGCTGAACAGAATGGGCCGTTCTTTCACATTGTTATTCATGGTCTTGGTTCTTGGTTGTTTCGGAATCTTCCAAAATTCGGTAAATCCTTCGCAGACTGTACAACGGACGCCCCACCTTCTGGTGCGGTTGCTTCATGGATCGCTTAATCTCTGGATGCTGCTGGGCCGTCCGGTGAAGCCATGAATCACTACGTCCCAGCACCGCACGGGCCACCTTCGCACTCACCCAATCCTGCCCACTCTCCACCTTCACCTGTACCCCGGCAGCCTTATCCTGCCCGCCTCCCGTTGCAGCCAACCGTTCCACTACTTTCGCGGCCAGCAAATCCAGCACGGCATCCGCAAACAAAATCTTGTTAAAATCATCAGCCGCAGACATAAACACCTCCAATCAACACAAAACACACCACTACCCCAATCCCCCACAACCACCCTCTCACCCGGCAGCACCTCCCCGGAGAACCATACGCCCGCATGCAAGGCCTGCCTCCCCAAGGCAAATCACCCATCCTCACCGGGAGCACCCTTCCTGCGGAGGGAACCAAAGGACACCATGCCCTCTCATCCCTCCGCAGGCTGGGCTTGATGCTCTCCTCATCCTGCGCCAGAAAATGGCCTCCCGGACAGGGATTCCCCCCATGCCAGCCATCATCTTCAATTACACCCATATCATTCAGTTGTTGGTTGTTGTTCTTGGCCTCCACCTTGGAGCCGGGAGATAAAATCTTTTCAATAAAAAGGACTGTGACTGTAATCCCACCCCAGCAACATCAACTCCATCAGTCTTCTATCCTTTTTTCGTTAACTTCACCTTGTCTGCCTTGTCCACTATCTTGATTTTTAACCGGCTCTGGAAAACCCACCTCATACTCGGCACGTCCATCAGCCAACTCTACCAGCAAATCAAACACACTCTTCTGCTCTTCGATACTCTTCATCGCAAGATACTGTGCTGTTTTAGGCTTCAACCTCGGAAGTTCTAAAGTTGTGCTCTTCATGCGGTCATATTTGCTCTATTTTTGCTCACATTCAAGAAAAATATCTCATTTTTTGCCATTGTGAGCAAAAAAGTTTCGACACTGAGAAAAAATATACCTACCCTCTCTTTATGGAAATTGATCACAAACAACTTTCCAAATGGCTAAAAACAAACGGGATAATAACTCGGACTCAATTCTGTGAAGAACTGGGGATTAGCCTCAAAACATCCTATCAGTGGACAAGTGGCTCTACTCCGATACCTACAATCCACCGAGCAAAAATCATCTCATGGATGCAGGGAAAACCTCTGAAACAGAAAAAAATTCTCACAGATACCTTCTCAATCACAATAGATGAGCAACGCTACAGGGCTTATGAGGCGGCAGCTAAAGCTGAGGGTATGGGATTAAAAGAATGGCTCATCTCTGTAGTCGACGACGCGGCAGAGCTGGACAACACACTACCCAACCCCTATTCTGACAATATAGCATCTGCTCAGAATCAAGGCACGGAAAAACAGGAGACAGCCAAACAAGGCCTCCCCTCCCATACGGAATCATCCGATCCCGCCACCCGGAAACGCACAACCAAAGAAACTCTCGGCATACTGCGCATCGGAACTAATCCGGGCGCAAAGAGAAAATCAGGCTCTGCGTAACATCATCGGTTATTACTTCTCTAATTGTGATTTTGACTTGGATATTTGGGAAAAACTGTCCCCAATAAACTAAGCCACTCCTTGCCACAATTACACCTTCTCTTCAAGAAATATTTGTTAGAATTTGCATTTTTCTAACAAATGTAAAAAACAATGATGGTTTCACAATCTTCGCTTTTCCAGCCCATACACTATACGCGAATCTAATTCTTGCCAATGGTATCGCTATAATGTCAGCGCAAGAAATGATTAAATCCGCTCAATAGCCCCTTGTCTTCCTTCCCCTTAACATGATTAAAAGGACTCCACAACTTCATTGATCCTGCTATAATACTATTCATTATAAGCTATTTATTCTTTTCTACTTACATTAGTATTCATTTCATTCACTATTGATAACATAAGAAACAGGAACTCCCTAACCTATATTTCCATGAAAAGAAAAAAACGATATAAAAAATCAGTAAACTCACACAAAAAAATCTGTCAAAATATTCAAAACAAAGAAAATGAAAAAAGATTATTATTATACAGATATATGCCTTATGAAGCTTTTGAAAAAACGATAGAAGACTGGTCACTAAAACTTACAATCCCTTATGAAACAAATGATCCATTTGAATTCATGCCTCGTTGCCAAGATCTAAAAGATATTATTAGTAAACAAATTCTAACCGCAAAAAATAACCCTCCAGGAATGTTATGCTTTTCTACCTCCATGACATCAGCATCTATGTGGGGACATTATGCAGACAGACACAAAGGAGTATGCTTAATTTTTGATTTTCCTTGTGTACCTAGAAAGGTTCCTATCACCAGTAGCACAGACACAATTCAATCTTATGTCATCAAAAAATATGAAAATTTAAAGATCAAACCGGATCCTAAATTATTAATTTTTCCTGTCATCTACTCCACCCAAAGGCCTCCCAGTATTCAAAGACATGCATACGATGCCTCTGGAGGCCATGACTTTGGACAACTGATGAGGTTGCTCACGGCAAAAGATCAATCATGGGAAATAGAACAAGAACACAGAATCTTCATTCCTATCAAAGATAGGAATAATTCTATAAAAAACAAAATGATTTTCTCTTCTTTTCACATGGAATATCTTAGAGGAGTGATACTTGGTCCTCAATGTCCCTACTCAAAAAATTATATATGGCTCTGGATTGAACAGAAAAAAACAATATCAAAGAAAATCAATAATATTGAAATATATGATAGTGAATATCATCCAACAGAATATAAAATAATTTCTAAATATTGGATAGAAAATCTTCAAAAAATGAAGTCTAACCTAATTCTTCCATCTCAATTAGATATATAGGCAATTTACTAATTTCCCTAAACACGATTCACTATCCTAATAATTCACGAACTCTCCCTGCCGTATTCATAAAAAACCTTCATGTCCGCTATTACGGGCATCTTTTTCTTCAGAGTTCTCGGATGATTTATTCGCAATCTTCGGAATGTGAAAAACAATAACGAAAGTGTGGCTACAACCAACAACTTCTCATATTTTTCTAATCACATTCTAAAACATCCTTTCTTATTCCTCTATAAAATCATAAAAAATTAACTACCATAAATATTTGAAATCACTGCAAGAAGACCTCATCACCTTGTAAGCCATCAAAGCAAACCAAACTGTCGTTGCTCCAGACACAAAAGAGACCGGGAAAACCATATTCCCTATACCCAACTCATACTCCAAAAACCCGCCATAACCAGCCATGAGCACCCAAGACACAATACCAATCACAACAGAAAAAAACACTCCAAAACCCTTCTCTTTGAACAAATGTAAAACAACAGGAACACACAGGGCGACAGCCAATTTAACCATATAACACACCAACGAAATCCCTCCCCAATACAAGGACTTCACGCTAAACGCAGAAAACAAAGAAGAAACAACAATAACAAAACATAACACCTTGAACCTGCACGAGAAGTCAAGAGAAAACGCAGGCTTTCTCTCCCTCGCCCTGTTGGCAGCCATCTCCTCCCGGCTTTTCACAACAGACTGCCCCTTCTCATTACACCCCCCATTACCCTTTTCCGCCAGCTCAGCAAAGCGCAATACCTCATCCCTAATCACCCATGGAGCCTTCCTTTCCACACTCATTAAAAACTTCTCGGACGTCAGCATCTCTAAAACATCCGGCATACTCTCTGTCACAAAACTCCTCATCAAACAATCCAACTCCATCGTAAAAACAGGGTTTATTGGGGCTTTACTCACCCGCCTTGAATCATAACCATCCACCCCATCCTTCAAACTGCACTGCACCAGACACACAAACCTCGCCACCACCTCTCTCAACTCCTTACCTATTTCAGGATAATAAATCGAATATCTTTCCTCTAGCAACTTCTCAACCCGCTCATCTCCTCCCATGTTACCCCTCATCGCCAAGCAAACCTCAAGCCTCACACATCTCTCCACCTCATACAAAAAATCCGCATACACCTTTTTGAAAACAGAATCAGGAAATAGAGAAGCTATACATCTCCCCTTATGCTGAGCAAAACACAAAGCATGAGCATACAAAAACGCCATCAGCTCAAACCTCACCACATCCCAATCCCACTCCGGCACAGGAAAAGCAGTAGATAACAACTCTGCCTTCTTCCACACATCTTCAAAACCCGCTTTAAATTCATCAACTATCAACATAAAAAAATTTCGGCATTATTTACTTTAGTCTTGTTTCGTTGATTTTTCCGATTTTTATCGAAGCAATTTGCTAAATATCAATATTTAAAATATTCTGAAAATCTTGCGACAAGACTATTCTGCATAATTCCGAAAAATTTTATTTCTTTTTTTTATTTTTTGAATCCCAATATTTTTTCAATTCTATAGGATATATCTTGCCTCCTGACTTTGACCACTTTTTAAAATATTCTTTATATTCCATTCTTTCCTTTCTAAGTTCTTCATTCCGACGCTTCTCATTATTCAAATCATTTCCGTAATATTCTTCTAAACAATCATAAAACTCTTTAACATATCCATTCTTTAAATATTCTTCACCTGAAAACAATTTCACCATTAGACTGTAATCATGGAATGAAATAAAACCTTTTAAAATTTTACGAATAAGCTCATTAGAAGATTTTGTCTCTTTAGCCAACTGATGCATATTGGTTCCAAATACTAACTTATAACTAAGAGATTGCCAAAGACTTTCAAAATGCATTTTCCCATTCACGGGAGTAACAAATCCATCATAATATAACATTTTTATTACATTTTTTTCAAAAGTATTATAATCATATATAAATCCATGTAATTGGCAATCAAAATCCTGACTAAATAATATATGTGAAATTTCTTCCAATTTTTCTTGAGACAGATCTAAATCAATAATAAATTTATCATAAAAAGAATATATAACAGCATTAGCCCAGACATTTCGTTCTGTTAACGCTTCATCTTGAACGCGAGTAAATAAATCTTGAATATTATTTAACTCTACAAGATTTTTGGCTTCTTCTGCAATCTGTACAGATCGCTCGGAAACCTGATAAGAAAAATATCCAATTATAATTGTCGTAAATGCTACTATTAGAGTAGCTATAGCTGATATAGCAGACCATTTATTACTCTTCTTAAGTAAAGATTCTTCTCTAAAATCCATAGCTATATATTATAGCTATAATTTGCAAAAAAACAATATATTTTTCTAATTGTTAGAGCTTTACAACTCCGGCAAATTCTCCAACGCCCTCTCCGTCGCCTCCGCTCCAAACTTAATATACCCGGCATGCACGGCGGCGGAAGAGTGCCCTACAATCTCCTGCACCATCGCCGGAACCACCCCTGCATCATGCAGCATCGTTGCCACCGTATAACGCAAAGAGTGGAAAGACAGCTCATTCTTCACCCTTCTCTTTCCGTCTCTGGCCGGAGTTAATTTCCTGTATCTTTTCCCGGCCAATCGTGGATCACGGTCAATCAAACCGGCATCAAACAACATCCCGGAAAACTCCGCAGACAACCTGCCGCTCCCTGACCGCTCATACATCCCGGCACGGGACGGATGAACAAACACGGCATCCTCTCCACAGACAGTTTGCCGCTCGCGCAACACTCCGGCCAAAGCTGGAACCATCGGCACCACCATCTCCCGGCCCGTCTTCTGAGTCACCAATTTCACCACTCCCTTTTCCCAATCCACAGCATCCCACCTCAGCATCGCCACATCCCCCAACCTCTGGCCGCCAAGATAAAGAGAACACAACACCATACTCCTCCACTCCTCATCACATCGCTCCAACACTCTCCGCAACTCTTCCAGCGTAAAACCGCGCCGGGCAGTTCTTCCAGAATCCGTCTTTTTATCCCTCGGCAGCTCCACTCCCATTCCGGGATTCCTCTCAATCACACCCAACTTAACAGCAGCATTAAAAACAGCGCAAACCATCCCAAACTCCTTCTTCACTGTCTTGACGGCAAACATTCCGGCCAGTTCCAGCATAAAATCATTCATCATGCGGGGAGTAATACGTTCCATTGACCAATCAACCCTGTCTTCCAAAAATGTATAAAACCTGTTTGCGGCATTCCGATAATTCCGAACAGTCGCAACAGACTTCCCCTTTCTGCCCAACCCGGCAATAAAATCGCCAAACCAAGCACGCACAGTAGGAGCAGAAACCTCCTCTCCTGTCACCTCTACAGCCAACTCCCCAATCACCTTCCGTATATGGAAAACAGTCCATCCCTTCTTTGCGGCGGACTCCCACGCATCAGCCACCTTTTGAGCCAGCTTCCGCGCATCCGTCGCGGACATCCCCGCCTCCTTTAGAGCCTCCACCTTCTCCCGCTCCATACCGCTGTTTAAAAGCCTCTGAGCATCCTTCTCAGATATAGCACCCGCCGGAGCAACTTCAATCTTGGTACTATGAGTGACAAGTTTCCACTTGCCGGATGCGGTGGGCACATAAAAACAAGCATGCCAAAACCGAGATCCCTTTCTGCATCTCAAAAACGCCATGCCTGATATAGCATCATAACTAGCATCAAAAAGCAACTATTCATATCCCGTCATACCCTGTCACCTAACAAACTATTTATTAATTAACCCTCTGAAAAACAACGAAAAAGCCCGCACTTTCATTGTGCGGGCTTTTTATTCAAAAAGAAAGCTTTTGGTACACGGAGAGGGATTCGAACCCCCGACCAACTGTGTGTAAGACAGCCGCTCTACCACTGAGCTATCCGTGCATGAGGTGGCGGGAATATATACCGGAAAACCGGACCCGGCAAGGAGAAAATGAGAAAAATGCGTTTTCATCTCCTTGTTCTCCGTATCAGTAAACTCCGGACACCGCAAATTCCGGAAAAAGAAAAGAAGGCAGGTGAAAATTTCCTGTTCCTTTCCGGGAATATGCTTGCGAATTATTTCCGAAACCTGTTTCCCTACCTGATGTCCACACGCCGGAGAGCACGGTAATGCAGGATAATGAAGAGGACGCACAATACAGCCTCGGCCGCATAGAACATGTCTAACGCATCCCGACCGGAGGTGAACCCGTAGGAGTGCAACCCCACTCCCAGCATATTGACGCCCCACCAGGCAAAGGCAATGATAACGCCGCCCACCACATTGCTGAAGTGGAGCAGCCAGGAAGACAGCCATCCGGCTTTCCGGGCATGCAATACGGTCAATTGCCACAGAACAATCATCAACGCTCCGTTTTCCTTGGGATCCCAGCCCCAGAAGCGCCCCCAGGATTCATTGCCCCAAATACCCCCAAAAACCGTTCCCACCAGCGTAAACACCAGGGAAAAACACAAGATGCCGTAAGCCATGCGGTCCAGGGATTGTTCCGTTTTTCCGCCGATCAGGCGCAGGGGGGAAGCCAGGAGGTATATATGGGAGAGCACCGCCGCCAGCAACCCGGCCGCGTACCCCAGCACAATGGTAATGACATGGGTGGAAAGCAGGAAGTTGGAGCGCAGGATGGCCACCAGGGGATCCATATGGTCCACAGCCTGGGAGGATTCATACAAAATCCCCATCTGACAGGAGAAAGCCCCAAGCAAAAGCCCCGCCGCCAATACGATTCCCTTTTTACTGAAAAGTTCCACCACAAGAGCGCAGAGCACCCCCATGCAGGCGATGAAAGCGATGGTTTCATACGTATTGCCCACCGGGGACCTCATGGTGATGAGCACGCGGATGAGCAATGCCGCAGCCAGCACTCCGGCTCCGCCCGCGCCTGTCAGCCACGCCAGGCTGAAACCTCCGGGCCGGAGAAAACGCCGCCAGAGGGGAGCGTTGGCGACCGGGCGGAAAAGCGCGCAGAGCAGCAGGCACACGAACGCCGCCACAAAGACAGCCAGGGAAACATAAAGCGGATCCAGACGATAGTAGAAAATTTCTCTTTCCAGGCCGTGCCGCTCTCCGGCGGAGGCGGCTTCATTGGGCTGAACCAGCTTTTCCAGCAGCAGGCCTTCCGCTTTCATCCGCAGTGCGGAAGCCTCCGCCCCTGCCATGCCGACTGCCTTGCGTTCCAGCAGGGACGCCATTGCCAAAAAGGCTCCGGCAGCTTTATCCGGGGCGGCCGTCCACAGGCGTTCTCCATCACGGCCGACAGCAGGAAACCAGCGCGGGAATTCCATCCGTTCCATGGCGGCGGGGTCTTCCAGCATGATTCGGGAGCCAAGCATCCAGCCCCGTACCACGTCAAAGTTGCGGGCAAGGGACAGAATTTCCTTCTGGGCTTCTGTCAGATTCGTTTCTCCCAGCAACCGGATTTCCCGGACGGCACGGGTCATTTCCTCCCAGTGTTCCGCAAGCTGCGCATAAGAGTATTTTTTCCGCTTGTCTTTCTGGTCCGGCAGGTGCAGGCGCCTGACCACCTCTTCCCGATTGACCAGAAAAACAGGATATTGTTCCGCCAGCTCCGGACGAAACATGCTGTCCAGCATCCATTCCACCGGGGAGAGCTTCCTTTTCCCTTCCGGCGTATCAATCACCAAGCTTCTTTTGCCCAGCGTCCGGAGCAGATGGAAACCCGCATAAGTAGAAACAGGCTTCAGGCGGCCGCCGTCCTGAACGGCCATGGACCCGGCCCGTTCCACCAAAAAGGAAGACCAGGGCACATAATGTTCCACCAGAACCGGATGGACGGCAGGCCGCGCCGCCAGCATGCCGATGCCGAAGATGGCCGCTACCAGCAGGCAAATGCCTGCCAGGCGCAGACGTTTTTTTCCGCCGGAGGCGGAAGCAGCCTGCGGTTCCTCCTTCACCTCCGGTTCGGCAGCCGCAAGCCCGGGTTTACGGCGCAGGTATCTGCCGAAAACACAGCCAAAATGCCACAGCAACCCTGCAGCGATGATGTAGGAGGACCATTTGGGCATCTGCTCCAGGGGATTATGGGAAGCGCGAAGAATGGAGATGAGTCTGCCCGGATGCAGGGAATCCTGGCCCCAGCTCATCTGGTACAGCGTCCAGCCGGAAAGGCGCAGAGGCTCGTTCATGCGGATAACGGCGTCATACTGACCGCCGGATTCCGGAAAGACGGTTACCTGGGATTCATAGGATTTAGGTTTGGAAGTTCCCGGATAAAACTCCGGCACAAAGCGGTTCAGGCGCAAATCAAACGGGAGGGAAGATTCGTGCACCCGGTCCCCCTGGGGCAGTTCCACCTGTTCCACGGCCACCGTCATTTTGTTGCCCAGCATGATGCCTGCCAGCAGCAGCAAAATACCACCATGAGCCACCAGCACGCCCGCGTGCCTCCAGGTCCACCGGATGCGGAACATCCCGCCTATGAGCAGGTTGATGAACAGCAGGACGCAGGTAATGCCCATGCCGGGCAGAGGCAGGGAAATCAGGGAGTTCTCCCCGCCCAGCGGTATCAGCACATACGCCGCCCCGAAAAAAGACTCTATGGCAGCCTCCGCCCCCATGGAGGAAGACAGCCTCACCTGGTGCAGCGTTCCGGCAAAAGTCAGCGCCAGAAGAATCAGCATCAGGGCGATGCCCAGCCCGTAGCTTCCGGCAACATTCCAGAGGCTGCGTCCATATTTTTTCCAAGCCGCATCCGTTCGTTCCCTGTCCATCAGCGTAAGGCGTCCGTAGTCCAAAAAGAGGGCCGATTGCACGATCAGCTCGTGAAACCGGCCTCAACCATATCTCTGGATAAAAGGTTATTAAAAATTGTCCGCCAATTCTTCAAAGAATGCCTGGGGATGCGCGCAGGCCGGACACACCTTGGGGGCAGTGGTGCCGGTATGTACATAACCGCAGTTGCGGCACTTCCACTGGATTTCCTTCTCCTTGGCAAAAACCCTGCCTTCGCGCACGTTTTCAGCCAGCTTGAGGTAACGGGCTTCATGGTGCTGCTCTACGGAGGCAATCTTGCGGAAAGTTTCCGCAATGGCGGGGAAGCCTTCCCTGTCCGCCACTTCGGCAAATGCAGGGTACATGTCGGACCATTCGTCATGCTCGCCGGCGGCTGCGGCCAGCAGACAATCCTCCGTAGATTCCAAAGGAGCCGTGCAGACGGCGTGCGTTACTTCAATGCAGGCGTCTTTCAGCAGTTTGAAAAATACCTTGGCATGTTCTTTCTCATTGTCGGCCGTTTCCAGAAAGATAGCGGCAATCTGTTCGTAACCGGCCTTCTTGGCTACGCCGGCAAAGTAGGTGTAGCGGTTGCGCGCTTCAGATTCCCCGGCAAAAGCCTTGAGAAGATTCTTTTCTGTTTCTGTCCCTTTGATGGATTTCATAAATTAGTCATCTGGTTGCGTAAACGAAAGCATCCTAATAAGACGCCGCGAAAAAACAAGCAATTATTGAATGAATCTAAAAAATGAACATATCCGGAAAAACAAAAGAGGTACCAGGAAGTGTACAAACGGCCTTACGGGTATCATTACGCCATCTGCCCGAAAAACAGCAACCTCCCGGCAGGGTATATCCATGCAGGCACGGACGGCAGCCATGACCTCGGCTACGGATTGCTTAAAGAGTTCCGGCACAGAGGCTTTGCCACGGAGGCGGCCAGGGCTGTTGTCGCCCGGTTGAAGAAAGACGGCATGCCCTGCATCACGGCCACACACGATATCAGGAATCCCCGCAGCGGAGGCGTCATGAAACAGCTGGGCATGCGCTACCAGTATTCCTATGAAGAGCTGTGGCAACCCAAAAATATTCCGGTCACTTTCCGCATGTACCAGTTGAATCTGGATGGACAGGAGGACCGGGTTTATCAGGAATACTGGAACAAGTCATCCGTCCGTTTCAAGGAAACCGGTATCTGAATTCCCAATACCCGGCCTCATCCACAGGAGTGCCTTCCCGCCCTGTGAAACATGGCGGCTACCTCCGCATCCGGTCACCTTCCCGCCGGTTTTCCGGAGAAAGTCCTGCTCCACGGTTCTTCCAGCTTGTCCGGAACGCTTTCCAGCTCCCGGAGTATTTTCTCCCGCTCCCGGGAAATCCGCTCCTGATCCGCAGAAGCCGGAACAGGCTGATCCCCGGGCAGCGGCATCAGCCCGTCCGCCGTCCTGCCACCGTCCGGGGCAATCGGCGGAGCAACAACCTTGCTGTCCTCATCCGTTTCCGGTTCCGGGCTGACCGGCTTCTGCTCATCCATCTTTCCGGAACTTTCCGGAACAGCCAGGTTCCGGTACAGGAACACCAGGTCCCCCGCCTCCACGGCGCCGCTGCGGATATCCGCAGGAATGCGCACACGTCCCATCCGCTCCTCCGTCACGATCAGGTTGGCGACTCTGCATTTTTCCTCCCGTCCCGGAGATTGGGAGATGAGCACGGTCCCCGGTTCATAAACGTTTCCGGCCAGCGCAATCAACACATAATGATGATTGGGATACACCTGCTCCACCTTTCCCACATATACGGGGGGAGGGGCTGCTTTTTTAACGGGCTGCTGCACCTGCTGGGAACAGGAAGCGCCCAGCACCAACGCCGCCAGAACAGGCAGGGAAACAATTCGTCTCATGGGGAGTTTTTTCATCGTTTCATTCCACCAGCACCTTGCGCGGACGGTTGGTATTATCCGCCGGGGCAATAATGCCGCGGGATTCCAGCAAATCCATCATGCGCGCCGCACGACCGTATCCGATGCTCAAACGCCGCTGCAACAGGGAGGTGCTTACTTTACGCTCCACGACGGCCACTTCCAGACACTTGGCATAACATTCCTCCTCCGCGTCGTCCAGCGGACTGTCCGCACCTCCCCGGGAAGGCTCGTCCAGGGACTTCTGAACCTCTTCATGGAATTTCTGCTTGGCCTGGGAAGCGCAGTGGGCCACCAGGGCTTCCACCTCATCGTCAGAGATAAAGGCACCCTGCGCCCGTTCCACCTGGGCGGAACCCGGCGGCAAATACAGAAGGTCCCCCTTGCCCACCAGTTTTTCCGCTCCCTGCCTGTCCAGAATCACGCGGCTATCCGTACCGCTCGCCACCTGGAAGGCGATGCGCGTCGGGATATTGGCCTTGATCGTCCCCGTCACCACCTGCCTTCGGGGCGTCTGCGTCGCTACAATAAGGTGGATGCCTGCGGCGCGGGCCTTTTGAGTAAGACGGCCGATATTCGTTTCTATATCCGCTCCCACTGTCTGCATCAGGTCCGCAAGTTCATCAATAATAATGACGATATAGGGGAAGCGTTCGGGGATAACTTCGTCGTCCTCCAGATCCAGTTCATCATCTTCTTCCACGGGCCATTCCCCCTGGGATTCCAGGTCTCTGGCAATGGATTCCGCCAAAGCTTCATCCCCCTGCCCGTCTTCCGGTTCCTCCGCCTCTTCCGCAGGAACATCCGGCGGGCGCTTGTTGAAAGCTTCAAAGTTTCGCACGCCCACCTTGGCAAAGCAATGGTAGCGGTGCTCCATCTCATTCACGCACCAACGCAGGGCATTGGGAACTTTCTTGGGATCCGTCACCACCGGAACAATCAGATGCGGCAGCTTGGAATAAGGCTGCATTTCCACCACCTTCGGATCCACCAGGATGAGCCTCAGTTCATCCGGACGGAATTTCAAAAGCATGGAGGAAATGATGCTGTTGATGCACACGGATTTTCCGGATCCGGTGGCGCCGGCCACCAACAGGTGCGGCATAGACGCCAAATCCCCGATCACGGTGCGTCCATACACGTCCTTCCCCAGAGCCAGCGGTATCTTTTTCTTGGGGGAACAAAAGGCCGGGTCCTGCAAAAGCTCCCGCAGGGGAACAGCCACCTTCTTCCGGTTGACGATTTCAATTCCCACCGTATCCTTGCCCGGAATGGGGGCCACGATGTTCACGCTTTCCGCCTTGGTCGCCAGCGCAATATCCTTCGCATACTGGTCAAAAGTGTTTACGCGCACGCCGCGCGCGGGATAGACTTCATAACGGGTGATGGTCGGGCCGCGGGTAATATCCCCCGGCGTCACGTCCACGCGGAATGTCGTCAGGGTATCAATAATTTTCTGCTGTATTTCCAGCATCTCTTCCTTGTCTTCCGCCGTGGGGCCTTCCGGCTTTTCCTCATAATGCAGCAATTCAAAGGGGGGCAGCTCATACTCGCGGAATTCTTCCGTGGGCGGCGTGGACAATTTGGAAAAAGGCTGCTCTTTGGGCGCGGGCTTCATTTCCGCCGGTTCCGCAACGGTAATCCTGGGCCGCGGAGCCAGGGGAAGACGGCCCTGGGCGCGCGGAGCGCCGGGAGGCGGGGCAGAGTCCTCCGGCCTGGACGGAGAAGCGGCAGCCGCTTCATGATACAAACTTTCCAGATCGTCCCCGGTGCGCTGGAGACGGGGAACGGAAGCCCGGCCCTTTGTAACCGGTCTGGGGGCGGACAAAGCGGCATCCTGCATGCTGGCCCTCACGCGCGCAGCTTCCCTGGCAAGCTGGGCGGTCTGGCGAGCCAGCATTTTTTCCTTCCTGTTCATACGCCAGGCCCTCCATTCCCGCAGCATGGCCCGGCAAAACGGCCGGGGACGCATCCCTGCCGCATAAACCAGAGCCATCAAATAGCCAAATCCGGAAAGCGCCAGCACAGCGGATCTGCCGGCCAACGGGAGAAACAGACCGGTTCCCAGCAAATGGCCCGCCAATCCTCCCGCCCCCTGAATCTGGTGGCGGGCCACCCATTCGTTTCCCGGCACATGCCCGGCCGTCAGAAACAGGCATCCGAACAACAGCAGGCATAAACCTCCGTAAACCACGCTGCGGGGCAGTCTTCCATGGTGGAGCAGACGATAAAGCCCCCACCACTCCAACAGAATAACCAGCATCCAGGCCATGCCTCCCAGCGTCCAATAAAAAATCCCCGCGCCATATAATCCCACCGTTCCCAGCACATTGGACGTACCCGGAATGACCTGCCCGGAACCATTTAAATAACTCCAGCCTATTTCCCGCACATCAAACGTCAGCATGGCAGCCAGGAGAGCCGCCCCCCCCAACAAAGACACGACGCCCCATGCCATTCCAATCCAAACAGGGGAACGCCCCTCTTCATGCTCAAATGCATGATGCTCCTGCGTATCCAATGCCATACCTGTTTTTATTCTAGCGGCTCTTCGCCCTAAACTCAAGGCCAAACCGGGAAGAAGAGGATTTGCGCGAATCAACTTCCCTCAAACCTGGAAGCGTCAACTTCCGGACCGGAAATACGGCTCCTTAAGCGCTTTTGCCGCCCCGGAAGAGCATCGCCGGAGAACACCCTTTCCCTACCTGAGAAAATACTGGCCTTACCCCCCAAAATCAATAAAACCGAAGCAATTTCAATGCTTATTTTTCATATCTGTTTGATTATTTATTATTAGCATAAATTTTTATTATAAAAAGACATATCGTTTGACATTTTGATGATTCATGAAACATTCAGCGGATTTCAAATCCTATTAAAAAAATAGGAATATTGTAATTTAACTCAACTTTCTAATTGTCAGAATTTTAGTGAACCAAAACACATAATTCCTACAACATTCGCCTCTTATTGTTATATTCATAGATAATAATAAGCAGTTTTTTTTGAGGGATTACTATTGACACCGAATTTGAAATCCGTTAATTAGAAATCTCACCCCCATGATACAGCAATTACAGTCTGTTAACCAGGTACAACCCTTATATGCGGGAGTGTCAGCCAATCTCTCCCCAGCACGTCCGGCGGGACCAATCCTGCCGGCCGCTTCTCATTACTGCTGATTATTCCCCTGCCTTTTTCAAACACTTTCTTATTCCGAACAAAAAAATCAAAATCATCAAATTTAACATCATGACTGAACACAAAGCGGCCTTTTTCTTTCAACCCTCCGGAAAATCGCAGCCACGGAAGGCAGCACGCCATTCCCGCAACGCTTCCGGCACAAGAAAGAAAACCCTTTGATCCGGAATAATATCTTCCCCTGTTTTCCGCGTTCGTCTTTCCCTCCCAAAAGCAACGTTCCTCCTTCCTCACCAAATGAACACAAACAACCTCATCAATAAAGCCATTCTGTGCTCCCTGGCCATGGCCGGGGCCGCTCTCCTGCCTTCCTGCGTCAGCCCCAAGGAAGTCCTTTATATCCAGGACGTTTCTGAAAATTCCAGGGAAAACATCAAGGCAAACTACCAGACAACCATCCAGAAAGACGACCAGCTCTACATCGCGGTCAGCAGCAAACAGCCGGAGCTCACCGCACCTTTTGCCGTGTCTGAAATAGGCTCCGCCTCCGGCAGTTCCAGCAACAAACCCAAAGGATATCTGGTGGACGCCCAGGGCTACATCGTCCTGCCCGTCATCGGCAAAATGAAAGCTGCGGGCAAAACCTGCTCCCAACTGGCTTCCGACATTGCCGCGACCCTCAAGAACAATGACTACATCCGGGACGCCTCCGTCAATGTGCAAATCATGAATTTCAAATTCTCCGTTCTGGGCGAAGTTAATGCCCCCGGAACCTACACCATTGAAGGACAGCGCCTGACAATTCTGGAGGCCATCAGCCGGGCGGGAGACCTGAATATTGACGGCAACCGGGACGTCACGCTGATCCGGGAAACCAACGGAACCCGTCAAATCGCCAGCATTGATCTGCGCAGCAAGGATCTGTTCACTTCTCCCTATTATTATATCCAGCAAAACGACATCATTTACGTGACCCCCTCAGACCGCAAGGTCAACACGCGCAGCGACGCTGCCCAATGGTACGGCTGGGGACTCTCCGGGCTTGGCATTACTCTGGCCGTGGTCGCCCTGTGCCTGTAGCGGACATTCAGCCGCTTTCCCGTCCGGTTAATCATACCTGAGAACGGAAATATAGGGACGGTTCGGTTCAACCGAACCGTTTTCCTAGGGATTCAGTCTTCCCATACAACCTTCCACCTTCTTTCCTCTATGACAAAAAATACAGCTCCCACCCCTCCTGGTACGGAAAACACAGAAGAAACAGCGCTTTCCCTGGATACGGTGCTGATGATTCTGCGCCGTTACTGGTTCATCATCATTCTGGCAGCCCTCGCCGGAGGCACGGCGGCCTATTATCTGGCCGGCAAACAGAATTATATTTATCAGAAAAAAGCCAGCGTTCTGATGCGCGACTCCAAAACAGGCAGCGACGCTTCTTCCGAACGCATCATGGCGGAATTGAACATAGACCCCAACGCGGCCAACCTGGCCAATGAAAGCCTCGTGCTCAAATCCACCGCATTAATGAACAAAGTGGTGGAAGACCTCAACCTCAACACATCCTATTGGCAAAAAAAAGACTTCAGGGAGCTGGACCTTTACCATGCCAGTCCCTTATTGGTGAACTTTGAACAGATCGACAAGCAGCGCGCCTGCACTCTGCACATCACGCCGCTGGATGAAAAACGCTTCACGCTTGGCCATCCCAATAATCAGGGGGAACTCATCCTGCTGGAAGGTTTTTACGGCAAACCTCTCACGCTTCCCTTTGCCACCGTTTCCGTCCATCCTACTTCCCTGATGACCGACGCATGGAACGGAAAAACCGTCATCGTACGGCACTCTCCCGTCCTTGAAACCGCCAACGCCCTGCTCCATGGCCTGACCATTACCCGTCCGGACTCCAAGGAATCCAGCCTTCTGGAGATGACTCTGACGTCCAGCAATCCTCAGAAAGCCGAAGATACGCTCAACCACCTCATCCAGGTTTACAACCAAATCTCCAAGGACGAACGGAACAAGGCTTCCCTTAAAACGAAAATCTTCATTAGGGACCGGCTGCAAGAACTTGGAGCCTCCCTGAGCGACGTGGACAAGAAACTCACCGAATTTAAAACGAAGAGTGACATCGTTAAAGATACGGACACAACCATGAGCGCGGATTTCAGCACCTCCCAGGCGCTGGAAAAGGAAATCTTTGATCTTGAAACTCAAATAAAACTGGCGTCCACCCTTGCTGACAATCTCAAGGAAAGCGAACGCAAGCAGGGGCTGATCTCCGTAGAAACCGGTCTGCCCGACTCCGGCATCGCCCGGCAGATAGAACATTACAACGAGGCTTATCTGGAATATCAGAAAATTGCCGGAAGCGCCGGCTCCCAAAACCCGATTACCGTGAGCCTGAAGGACAGGATGAATTCCACCAGAGCGGCGGCTAACAAAGCTCTCTCCAACTACCGCAGCAATCTGGACCTCAAACTTAACCAGCTTATCGACAAAAGGAATTCCCTGACTGAACGCCTCACGGAAACTGCCATCAAGGAACAGGAAATCATTCCGCTCATCCGCGAACACAAGGTTAAGGAAGAACTGTACCTGATGCTGTTGAGCAAGGAACAGGAAAACGCCCTAGCCATGGCGGTAACGGAATCCAATGCCCGGGTTCTGGAAGCCGCCCATGGCCCCAACCTCCCAATCTCTCCTAAAACCATTAAATACGTCGCTGGAGGAACGGCGGGCGGGGCCCTGCTCAGTATCCTGGCTTTCATGGGAGTGGCCATGTTGAACAATAAGGTCAACAATAAACATGATCTCCCCTCTGTAAACAGGCAGCCGGTCATTGCCGAACTGCCCCAAATGAGCAAAAAAGAAAGCAGGAACACCAAACTTTTCATTCAGGACGAACATTCCGTCATCGCGGAATGCTTCCACATCCTGCGCAATAACGTAGATTCCATGCTTCCCAGGCCGGAACAGGGGGGGCACGTCATTCTGGTCACTTCCACCCTCCCCGGGGAAGGGAAAACCTTCACTTCCGCCAATCTGGCAGCCGCTTTCGCCTATGCCGGCAAAAAAGTCCTTCTCATTGACGGGGATTTACGCAAATCCTCCCTGACCCGGCGCCTCGGCGGCTCCGGCCGCAAAGGGCTCACCTCCATCCTGCTCCGCCAGAACCCCGACACCGCGGGCGTCATCCGCCCTGTAGGGGAAGACACCCGCGGCATGGATGTCCTTTATACCGGTCCCACGGTGCCCAATCCGGTCACCCTTCTCAGCCATCCCCTGCTGGGTCAAATCCTGAGCATTCTGAAAAAACAGTATGACGCCGTCATCATTGACGCTCCGCCCTACGGCATTCTGGCAGATACCGCCATTCTGGCATCCCTCAGCGATATCACCCTGTACACCGTGCGCAGCGGGAAAATAGACAAACGATACTTAACCCAGATCCAGCAACTGGCCGATCAGGGAAAACTGCCCAATATGGCGTACATCATCAACGGCGTCAACTTCAAGTCCGCCAGCTACAGCTACTATGGCTACGGCTACGGTTACCAGTATGGCTACGGCGCCAAAGACCCGCAGCAAACCGCCAGGAAACGGGATTAACAAGAGCAGGCCATGCATAAGCCCAAGGCTTTCTTCCCTTCTCTTTAATCTTTTTCGCAGCAACCATGTTCGGCAACCTGTTCACTCCCCGGTACACCACATCCAGCCTCTTTCCGGACGGCATGGATATGCATACCCATATTCTATGGGGAGTGGACGACGGAGCCTCCAGCCTCAAGGAAAGCCTGGGCATCATCCGCCGGCTCAAAGCCATGGGACTTAAGGGAGCCTACTGTACCCCCCATATCATGGCGCGCTATCCGGAAAACACGCCCGACTTCCTGCGCCGCCGCTTTGACCAGCTGCTTGCCGACGCCAGGAACGAACACTTCCAGCTCCGGCTTGCGGCGGAATACATGCTGGACAACCAGTTCAGCGAACAGCTGCGCCGTTATACCCCTCTGACCTACGACGGCACCCACCTGTTGGTGGAATTGCCCCAGTACTACCTTCCCGGCGCCTGGAAGGACATGATCAGCGCCGTCCGGGACAGGGGTTACATCCCTGTCCTGGCGCACCCTGAACGTTACGGTCGCATCCTGCAGCAGGAAGAGTTTCTCCAGCTGGCCCGGCAGGAAGGCGTCAAATACCAGGGCAATGTCGGCTCCCTGAAAGGGTTCTACGGCAAATCCGCCGCAGCCCTGGCACAAACGTTCCGCACCCGCCAGCTTTATGAATGGTGGGGGACGGACAGCCACAACATCGCCATGGCCAACCGCATACCTCTGAAAACCTGACTCCTCCTACCCTGTCAACACCCCCTCTCGTACAATACTCATGACAATCCCTACAACTAATGTCCGCGTCAGCAAACCGCTGCATAACAGTTTCTACCAACGCTACGGAAAACGCGCCCTGGATTTCACGGGCGCGCTCTTCGGCCTGATATGCCTGTTTCCGGTATTGGTCATTCTGACTGTTCTGCTGGCCATCATCCAGGGCACTTCACCCTTTTTCTTTCAAAAACGCATCGGGCTCGGCCTCAAACCCTTTTATATCATCAAATTCAAAACCATGAAAGACACCAGGGACAGGGAAGGCAACCTGCTCCCGGACGAAGAACGCACGACGCACCTAGGCTCCCTGCTGCGCAGCACCTCCCTGGACGAACTGCCTGAACTCATCAACGTCCTTCTGGGGGATATGAGCTTCATCGGCCCACGCCCCTGGATTCCCGATCAAATGGACATCTTCACGCCTGCCACCCGGAGAAGAAGAATGTCCCTGCGCCCGGGCATCACGGGGCTGGCCCAGATTCGCGGGCGCAATAACCTCACCTTCCGTCAACGGGTATCTTATGACCTGAGCTACCAACGCCACCTGACCTTCAGGTACGACCTGAACATCTTTCTTTACACCTTCCTCAAGGTCATTGAGAGAGAAGGCATCCAGCAGCGTCCGGACGCTCTCAGCACGCCGGTTCGGGTACTGAAACCAAGGGATATGGCTACCTCCGGTTTGAAAGAAAATACGCAGCTTATCTTGAGAACTATCCGAAAGGAACCCCTTCCCTCCTTCGGAGGGCCTGATCACACCCCCTTGGTTCCCAAAGACCTGCCGACCAGAGGCTTGAGAGCAAATACCCAGCTTATCATGAGAAGCCGCCGGAAAGACGTCCAATAAAATTCATCCACTCCCCTCCACCACCGAAAAATGAAAATTTCAGTCATTACGGTTTGTTATAACAGCATTGCAACGCTGCAAGACACGCTGGAAAGCATTCTGCGGCAAACTTACCCGGACGTGGAAAACATTGTCGTGGACGGGGCCAGCAAGGACGGGACCGTGGAATTGATTGAAAAATACAGTCCTCAATTTTCCGGCCGCATGAAATGGATATCCGAGCCGGACAAGGGGATTTATGATGCCATGAACAAAGGAATAAGCATGGCTACGGGAGATATCGTCGGCTTTCTGAACGCGGACGACTATTACCAGGACGGAGGCGTGCTGGAAACCATTGCCGAGGCGTTTGCCCGGCATGGGGCGGATGCCGTACATGGCAATCTGCACTACATCAACGGGGCAAGGGAAATCGTACGCACATGGCGCGGAACGGAGTATCGTCCCGGCTCCTTCCAGCGCGGCTGGTGCCCGGCGCACCCCACATTCTATTGTAAAAAGGACTGCTTTACCCGTTACGGCGGCTTTGACCCCGCTATCGGCAGCGCGGCGGATTTTGAGCTCATGTTGCGCTTTATAGAAAAAAACCATATTTCCACCGCCTATATCGACCGCGACATGGTCTTCATGCGCACCGGAGGCTCCAGTACGGCGGGCCTGCGGGCCATCCTGAGGAACACGCGCCAGAACAAACAGGCATTCAGGAAAAACAACCTCCCTTACCCGTGGCATTATGGAGTAACCCGGCTGATGGCCAAGGCGGGCAGCACGCGCAATCCCATCCATTACCTGTTCAAAACCCGCTGAATTTTCCCAGTCCGCACCTGTCCGTCACTCCGCCATGAACCTGATTTTCTATTTTGACCAGCCTATCCTGCCCCATGCGGGAGGAACGGAACGGGCGGCGTATCTTCTGGCGCAAGCCCTGTCGCAGCACGGCCACCGGGTTTCCTTCCTGTCGCTCCGGCAGGCGGCGGACACACCTCCCGGGGCCCCGCCTTACTTCACCCTTCCCCGGCAGGACACGCTCTTCTGCCAGGAAAACAGGGAATATGTGGAAACCCTGTGCTCCGCACAAAAGACGGACGGCATCATCAACTGCGGAGCCAATCAGGATGACTCCTTCTTTTTCAGCCATGAACACCTTGACATCCAGGCTTCCATCATTTCCTGGATTTCCTTTGACGTCCGCACAGGGCTGGATTATTTCTCCTGCCTGCTCCGGAAGGATTTCTCCACCTGGGGAAATACCATAAAAACGCTGCTGCGCCATGCGCTGCTGCCCTATAAAAAACATGCGGCCATCAGCAACAAGAAGAGGAAATACAGGGACATGTTCCGCGGGTCAGACAAGGTGGTTTTTCTTTCCCGGCATTACACGGAAGACGCCCTCCAGCTGGCGGGGCCGCCGGAAAGAGCCCGTCTGTACGCCATCCCCAACCTGCTGACTTATGCCCCCGTTCAGCCCGACCTTTCCGGAAAGGAAAACGCCGTTCTTTATGTGGGGAGGCTGGCGGATTCTCCCAAAAAGGTGGATCGCCTGCTGAACGTCTGGAAAAAAGTGCAGCCGCTTCATCCGGACTGGCATCTGTACCTGGTGGGGGACGGCCCGGAACGCGGCAATCTGGAACGAATGGCGGAACGGCTGAAGCTGGAAAACGTCCATTTTGAAGGGGTCCAGGAACCCGCGCCCTATTACCGCAAGGCCAGAATACTCTGCCTCACCTCCACCCACGAAGGCATGCCCATGGTGATTAACGAAGCTCTCTCCTACGGCTGCGTTCCTGTGGTTTTCAACAGTTTCCACGCTGCCGAAGACATGCTGCCGGACCGGGAGACGGGACGGCTCATCCCGCCCTTCAGCCTGCGCCTCTTCGCGCGGGAGCTGGATGAACTGATGAGCGGCCCCTACGTCCCTCCCTCCACCAGAGTATTAACGAACTATCAACCGGAAAAGGTTATTCCCCTGTGGATGGAATGCCTGCAGGACCAGCCATGAGCAACATCGTCATCTATCTTCCCAATGAACCCCTGGGCAAACAGGGCGGCATGGAGCGGGCCACTCACCACCTGGCCGCCATGCTTGCCGGTGAAGGCCACCGGGTAACGCTCCTCTGCAGAAACAAAAACAGGCTGGGGGAAGAATACGTGCCTCCGACGGATCTCGTATTCATTCCCGCGTCCCTCAGCCGGGAGGAAGAACAGAATTTTCTGCTTAACTTGATTAAGGAAAGAGGAATTGAGACCATCATCGACCAGACGGAAGGAGGAATTGTGGGGCGGTGGGGAATTTTCCGGCGTCGCGGGCACATGAACGGGGTTTCCGTTAAACTCATTGCCGTTCAGCACAGCTCCCAATATACCTACCTGAAACATTACCGGACCGTCAACCGGAAGCCCGCCGGACGCGGCCTGATCGGCAAAACACGCTCATTTTTCTATAATACGTTTATCCTGGCATTAAAAAAATGCAGGGCCGTTTTGCTTCAGCGCAGCCTGTTCCGGGAACTGGCTTCAGACTATGACCAGATAGTGACGCTCTCGGAAGGGGGCATTGAAGAATTCAAAAAACTGTGTCCCTCCGTCCCCGGGAACAAGCTCTCCTGTATTCCCAATATGGTGGAACCGCCCTCTCTTCCCGGGGAAGAGAAAAAAGAACCGCGCTGCCTGTTTGTCGGCAGGCTGGATAATCCCTCAAAAGGAGTGGACAGGCTCCTGCGCATATGGGAAAAAGTGGAAAAAGCATGCCCGGACTGGCATCTGGACATTGTGGGCGACGGACCGGATGCGGAGCTGCTTAAGGATGCCGCCCAAAAACTGGGGCTTTCCCGAATTGTCTTCCACGGCTTCCAGAATCCGGAACCTTACTATTCCAGAGCCTCCATATTCTGCATGACTTCCACGTTTGAAGGATTCGGCCTCGTTCTTGTAGAAGCCATGCAGCACGGATGCGTTCCTATTGCCTTTGACAGCTACCCTGCCGTCCGGGATATTATCTCCCACGGGGAAAACGGCATCCTCATTCCCCCCTTTCAGGAAGAAGATTACTCAAACGCTATCATGGCCCTGACGAACAATCCCGACAAGCTGAAACGATTCAGCCTTCACAGCCTCAGCATATCCCAAAAATTCAGCCCCTCAAACCTGGCATCCAGGTGGAACGCCATTTTGTAGGATCAGAAAAACGTTATCAAATCACTGGCAGAGATGAAAATTTGTTTTGTCGCATGGTCGGATTTCGGAATAGGAGGCGTCCCCAAAGTCCTGACCTGTCTGATGGATGCCTTGTCACGCAACCATGACGTAAGCCTCTATTCCCTGAAAAACCTTCCGCAGTCAGGCATTAACGGAATCAACCGGGAACAAATTCATATTTACTGCAAGGAAATGAATTTATATGAGAAAGTTCGCCGCTCCGCGGCGGACATTCTTGTCAGTAAAACCCCTCTGTTCAGCTCCGCCCTCGGCTGCCGGCTATACGCGGCCGCGCGCTATACGTCAGGCTTCAAAAAGGCGCTGACGAACCACCTCAATAAACATCAATATGATGTAGTCATTTTCGGTTCCGGATTTGAAGACTCCCTGCTTCTCGCCCTTACCAAAAAGAAGCTCCTGCCCAGCATGAGAATCATGACGTGGTCCCATGCCTCCTATGACAATTATTTCACCAACATGGGTTCCTTCTTCTCCCGGTACATGAAGGAGGCCATCAAGGCATATTACCACCGTTTCGATGAAATCATCGTCCTGTCTGACGGGGACGAAAAAGAATTCAAAGAAAAACATCATCTTCCCGCCCGCCGAATCTACAACCCCAACACGATGAAACCGGCCGGAAAATCGTCCCTCACCAGCAAAACGTTCGTTTACGTCGGAGCTCTCTCCCGCCAGAAAGGGACTGATCTGGCCGTCCGCGCGTTCCGCAGATTCATTGAAACGGACCAGGAATGGAATCTCCATATTTATGGGGATGGCCCGTTGAAAGGATGGATTGAAGAATATGTATCCTCCCACGGTTTGGGCCAAAGAATCATCCTGCACGGGCCAAACGGAAACATGGTGGAAGAATTTCCCCGCCATTCCATCCTGGTCTTTCCCTCCCGCTGCGAAGGCTTCGGCCTCGTCCAGGTGGAAGCCATGTGCTGCGGACTGCCTATTCTGGCGGCGGATATACCTATCTGCCGGGAAATAGTGGGCAAACATCACGCCGGCATCTTTTTTGAGTCGGACAATCCGGAAGACCTGTGCCGGGCCATGCGCGAGATGACGGCCTCAGATCTCTCTACCTACGCGGCAAACGGCCTGGCCGCGGCGCCCCTGTTTAATTTGGAGCAGACTGTCTCTGAATGGGAAAACATGTTCAACGCAGTAAAATCATGAAACATTTAACATTACTGGAACCTATCAGGAAAGAAGGCAATTACCAATTCTTCATGCAATGGTTCGCGGACGCATGGACAACCAGCGGAGGACAAACAGTCAAGGGAATCTCCGCTCCGTGGAATCTGCGTCTGTTGATCGCCAAATCCCGCGTTTCACGGAATTTCCGCCTGTTCACCAGTCCACGCAGGGCGTTGCTGGTGCCGGGAGCCGGTTATCCGGATTCATTCGCGTGGCCGTTCGGCTATGCAAATGAAATCGTGCCCATGCTGTGGGACGTCTGGCCCCGGTACTGGCCGCGCCTCATCTCCTCCCTGAAACGCCACCATGTGCAAACATTGTTGTGCACCTCATCCCAGGTTTGCGAATACGTGACGGAAAAACTTCCGCATATTAACGCGGTTCATGTTCCGGAAGGCATAGACCCCGCCGGCTACCGGGACGGAGGCCCCCTGGAGGGACGCCGGACGGACATTCTCCAGATCGGGCGCCTGATGCAGCCCGTGCACGAGGCCATTCTTCAAATGCGGCAGTCGTCTCCCCGCCTCAGCTATCTTTACCCGGAAGAGCCGGGCCGCCTCGTCTTTCCGGACTTCCCTTCCCTGTGCGAAGGGCTGGCTTCCTCAAAAATCGTCATTTGCTACCCGCGCTGCCGAACCCACCCGGAAATGGCGGGCGATGTGGAAACGCTGACGCAGCGTTACTGGGAATGCATGCTCTCCGGAACGCTCATTGTCGGCCATGCCCCCAAAGAACTGGTCGATCTGCTGGGGTACAATCCCGTCATTGAACTGGAGACGGATGAGGACATCGGCAACCGGCTCTCCCAGATTCTGGACAACATCTCCTCCTATCAGGAACTGGCGGATAAAAACCTGGCCGCCGCCAGGGAAAACGCATCATGGGATACAAGAATGACCCGTATTCTCCAGCAACTGCGCCAACTGGGATATATGCAGTAACAGTCTTTTTCAGCTTCACTCGAATTCAGCGGATCCGGATATGGCCACACTCTGCAAATACTGGGCTTTCGCCTTCATTCTCTGCCAGCTAGGCCAGCAGTACATGCTCTTAAGCGGCATTGGCTCCATGGGGTCTTTCCTTCTGCTGGGTCTGGGGGCTCTTCTGCTGCTGATCAACGCCGGACGCGTACTTGACCGGAAGACGATCGCATCATCCTCTTTCATTTATTCTTTCGTCTTCATCTTCATCCTGTATCAATTCACCTTCGGTATTTTTGACCTTAATGAGAAAACGGGGATCTATCTGCTTGCCAAGGTGGTCTGCTGCCTGATGATTGCGCTTTCCGTCCAGAAGGACCCGTCACTTTATTTGCAGCGTCTCATGCCGGTTCTGGCGGCCGTCACCACCGTGCTCATCCTTATCGGCTTTGTCCACAATAACCTTGTTTTTGAGGGACGCTACACCCTGGGGTTCTGCAACGCGAATGGTCTGGGTGCCGTCTCTTCATTATGCGCGGGGGCCATGATTCTGGATTCTTCCGACCGCTCAAAGAAAAAAATCGCCATCATTCTTCTGTGCGCCCTGGCCACATTCCTCTCCGGCAGCCGGGCTTCCATAGGCATTCTCTGTTTGACCTTCATCATCAAATACGGTTTGAACGTCAGATTTCTGGCGGTGCTTCTGGCCGGAATCCTCACCTGGCAAATCATCCTGCCCATGACGGGAATCTCTTCCACCGGCCTGAACCGGTTCACGGAATCCGTGGAACATATGGATTTTTCATCCTCCCGGGAAGGAGAACGGAAAGCGACCCTCCTCATGATTGCAGAATCCCCCATCCTGGGAAACGGCTTTGACGTGGAACAGAGTGAAAAGGCCAAGGAGGTAAGCGGCCTGGGCTCCCATAACGGCTATCTTGACATCATGAAAATGATAGGCATTCCCTACTCCATGTTACTGTTTGCGTTCATGGCGTATTATACCTTCACCGTCTGGCGGAAATTCCATAAATCCGCTTGCGATTATGACAGGATACACCTGTTCATCATTATCTCCGTTCTCATCGCCGCCAACTTTGAATCATATCTGTGGGGGATCAACCAGGTAGTCACAACCCTGTTGTTCACCTCCTTCGCCGTATTACAAAAACGCATGACAAACCTTAAACATGGAATCTGAAAAAACATACTTCTACCCCGTCCTCTCGGATTATGACTTCGGCTGGTTCCGTTTATCAGGACCGGGGCTTGCCAACTGCATGTTTGTGGCGGCCCGCGCCTACATACTCAGCAGGCAGGAAAACGCAGGCTATATTTCCCCCACCTGGACCAAACTCAGCCCGGGAACCTTCCTGCGCCGGGAGAAAGATAAAAGAGTCTATTTCAAAATTTTCAATGAACTGGGAATCAGCGGATTCAAAAAAATCCGACTGCTGCTTGCGGAAAAATTGCGCCCCGGCTCCCGGAGGGTGAAACAAATCCGCGGCATGGGGGAATACTTCGACGACCTCAATGAACACATGGACCTGGTGCATGAATTCATTGAAAAAATCACCAGGAAGGAAATTATTGAAAACGTGCGTCCGGAAGCCCTGAAGAACTGCATCGCCATTCACGTGCGGCTGGGAGACTATTCCCCGGAGATGCGGGTGGATATCCTCTGGTACGTGAATCTCGTCAAGGAAATCCTGTCCATCAAGCCGTCCCAGCAATTCCTCATCTTTTCCGACGGCTCGGACGAAGAGCTGAGGGAGCTGCTGGCCCTGTCCAACACCAGGCGCGCGTTCTACGGCAACGCCTACGCGGATATGTACGCCATCAGCAAGTGCAAATGGGTCATCGCTTCGGACTCCACCTTCTCCGCCTGGGGGGCATTCATGGGGGAACGCCCCATCCTGTTCAACAAAAGGCATTTCAAGCGGGTGTTCCGGGACCGCGTTCCGGAAGCCGTTCTGGGGGACAGCACCCGCATTCCGGATGAATTCAAGACGCTGCTTTAAATATGAAAAAGCAATATGACTTCATCTACCTGACCAATACGCCCTCCTTCTACAAGGCAAGGCTTTGTGAGGAACTGGCGAAAAAACACTCCGTTCTTCTGGTTCTTTACGGCTATGGGGCGGAGGCGGTCAATACCCGGCTCTCCGGCAATGAGAACGGCTTTGACTATTTCTTTCTGCATGAGGGAGACGCGGGAAAAAGAAACAAGGCCCTTGTCCTGTTCAGGCTCCTGAAGCTGATGGCCCGGGTCCGGGCCCGCAGAGTGCTGTTCTCCGGCTGGATGGCGCCGGAATACAACATCTACAGCTTTCTTTCCTCAAAACGGCGCAATGCCGTCATCTGCGAATCGTCAGCCATTGATTCCGGCATGAACGGCTGGAAAGGCCTGCTTAAAAAAGCCGTCATACGCCGCATGAGCGCGGCTCTCCCTTCCGGTTCCCCCCACCGCGCCCTGTTTGAGCATATCCGCTACCCGGGCGACATCCACGTCACGGGCAGCGTCGGCATCTTTAACATGGAAGGCCGCCGCTCCCGTCCCCATTCCCCGTCCTCCCCCCTGAACTACATTTACGTCGGGCGCCTCGCGCCGGAAAAAAATCTGGAAATGCTCATCAGGGAATTCAACTCCAACGGGCGGCCTCTGACCATCGTGGGGGACGGGCCCCAAAAGGAACTTCTCAGAAACATGGCCGGGGGCAACATCCGCTTTCTAGGCCACATCCCCAATGACAGGCTCCCGGAAATCTATGAACGGCATGACGTGTTCATCCTCCCCTCGCTCTATGAGCCCTGGGGTCTGGTCGTGGAAGAAGCTCTCTTCCGGGGGCTGCCCGTCATCGCCAGCGACAAGGTGGGCAGCGCCGCCGACATGGTGACCGCTCTGGAAACGGGCGCGGTCTTTTCCCTGGCCGCTCCCGACGGCCTGCGCAACGCCATTCATGAAGTTGAAAAGAACTATGAGACCATGGCGCGCCGCGTAGCGGACATCAACTGGAACGGCCGCGTGGAAGCGCAGCTCAAGGCATATACCTCCCTTTTAGATTAATGGCTCCCATATTACAAACCATCGCATCCCTTGACTCCCGTTCGGGTGGCACCAGCACCTGCACTTATGACCTGGTCAAAGCTCT
This sequence comes from Akkermansia sp. UBA7090, assembly GCF_002493465.1. NCBI lineage: Bacteria > Pseudomonadati > Verrucomicrobiota > Verrucomicrobiia > Verrucomicrobiales > Akkermansiaceae > Akkermansia > Akkermansia sp. UBA7090. The sequence goes on along the minus strand of NZ_DKYW01000016.1, from coordinate 86,018 downwards.
GAACGCTTCCGGCATGCCCACGGATATCCTCACCCTCCAGCCCGGCTCCCCGGAAGAACGGATGGTGGGAGAAGACAGCTTCATCCATGCCTGCCCGTTTGACGCCCGCCCCCCCCTCGCCGTCTCCCGGAACATACGCCGTTTTCTGGCCGGCTCCCAATATAGCCTTTACCATACCAACGGCCTGTGGCTGGACGTCAACCACGCGACATGCGCGCACGCGCGCAAAACGGACACCCCCTGCATCGTTTCCCTGCACGGCATGCTGTATCCCCAGGCGCTGGAGCGCGGCGGCTGGAAAAAGAAACTCATGCTCGCCCTGGGGCACCGGAAAGACATCGCCGGAGCCGCCTGCGTCCACGTCACCTGCGACAAGGAAATGGAATACTACAGGGACATGGGGTTTTCCAACCCCGTGGCCGTCATCCCCAATCCGGTGCGGATTCCGGAATATCTTGCGGACATCAGGCGCCCCGGGCATGACGGCTTCCGGGCAGGGTTCCTGGGCAGGCTTCATCCCATCAAAAATCTGGAGGCCCTGATCACGGCCTGGGGTCAACTGCGCCTCCCGAACGCGGAACTTCTGCTCATCGGGGACGGAGAACCGGAATACAAGGCCCGGCTGGAAGAACTGGTCCGGGCGGAAAACATTTCCAACATCTCCTTCACGGGCTTTGTATCCGGGAGGCGGAAATATGAAATGCTCGCTTCCCTGGACGTCCTGTGCGCCCCCAGCCACCAGGAAAACTTCGGCATGAGCATTGCGGAAGCCCTGCTGGCGGGAACGCCCGTCATCGCCAGCCTGGGAACGCCGTGGGAAGCGCTGAACACCCGCCGGTGCGGCTGGTGGTGCGGCAAAGATTCCTCTTCCCTGGCCGCAGCCCTGGAAAACGCCTTCAGCCTCTCCCCGCAGGAAAGGCTCGCCATGGGGGAACGCGGCCGCGCCCTCGTCATGGAAACCTGCGCCGCCCCTCACGCGGCCGACTGCATGAAACGCCTGTACCGGTATCTGCTGGGGCAGGAAGCCAAACCGGAATTTGTCTATCTCCCATGAACATTCTCTTTTTGCTTGGAAAATTCCCTTCCGTGGGCGGCGTGGAAACCGTCACCGCCATTTTGGCGAATGAATTTTCCGCCCGGGGCCACGCGGTGCACGTGGTTTCCTTTGAACAGGTGACGGAAACGCCCACCCCCGCGCTGGACGACCGGGTCACCCTGCACCGGCTGAGCTACCCCGTCTCCAGCCGGGCCAACCGGAACGCCCTGCGGGACATCCTGGCCTCCAGTCACATTGACGTCATCATCAACCAGTGGTGCCTGCCCTTCCACGTCACCAGGCTGTGCCGGAAAGCCATGAAAGGCCTGCCCTGCCGCCTGCTGGCCGTCCACCACAACGCCCCGGACTGCAACGCCCGGCTGGAAGGCCTCCGGATGCGCATCGCCCGGACGGGAAACCCGGTCAACAGGGCGTTCCTGCACCTTCTGCTGAAAGGCTGCTCCATGGCTACCGGTGCCAGCCTGCGTTACGTTTACGCCCACAGCGACCGTTACATCCTCCTTTCTGACAGTTTCCACCAGGCCTTCCGGAACATCACCGGACTGAAGGATACCGGAAAACTTCTGACGATTCCCAACCCCATTACCGTGGAAAATCCGGAATTCCGCTATGATCCGGCCCTCAAGAAAAAGGAGGTTCTCTTTGTCGGACGGCTGGAACCCAACCAGAAACGGGTCTCCCGCGTGCTGGAAACATGGGCGCTGCTGGAACCCCGCTTCCCGGACTGGACTCTCCGCCTGGTGGGAGACGGCCCGGAAAAACGCTCCCTTCAGGAATTCTGCGCGGAACACCGCCTGAAGCACGTCTCCTTTGAAGGCTTCCAAAATCCGGCTCCGTATTACGAACAGGCTTCCCTCCTTCTTCTGGCCTCCGAATATGAAGGGCTGCCTCTCGCTATGGTGGAAGCCATGTCTTTCGGAGTTTCCCCCATCGTTTACGGAAGCTTTTCCGCCGCCTATGACCTGGTGGACCACGGCAAGGACGGCTGCATCCTGCCCGCAGCCGGAGGGTTCCAGGCGCGCCGGATGGCGGAAATGGCCGCAGGGCTGATGCAGGAACCGGCCGCCCTGCACGCCATGGCGCGGAAAACCGTAGCCAAAAGCCGGAAATTCACGCGGGAGCACATCATCCCCCAGTGGGAAGAAGTCTTCCGCCCACACGCCTCCTGAACCCGCTTTCCCTCCCCCTCTCTCTACATGGAACAGACCCGGAACAAAACGGACATCGCATTCACTGTCAGCGGCAGGCTCGCCGTATCCTGCGCCGTGGCCTACATGGCGCTCCCGACCATCCTTTTCCTGCTGGGATGGGTCAGGCCCCTGTTCTCCGTTCCGGCCGCTGCGGCCGTAGCCGCGGCAGCCGTCCTGCTGAGCGCAACAATCCCGGCCCCCACGCTTCATTTCACCAGGCGCCAGATGGCCATTTACCTCTGCGTCCTCGCCCTTTCCCTTCTGTGGCTTCTGGCGGGCGGAATGACGGGAATCACTTCCCAGCACGCGGACTTCGTGGTCCGCAACCCCATTTATGAAACGCTCATCCGCTGCGACTGGCCGCTGGTGGACGCGGGCGGGCGGCCCTTCATCTACTACCTCGCCTTTTGGCTTCCCCCGGCCCTGGCGTGCAAATGCCTCTCCTGTTCGGACATCTTCATCATCAACTACGTCCTGACCGCCTGGACGGGGCTGGGCCTGGCGCTGACCCTCACGGTCCTCTGGAGCAAATTCCGTACGGCCACCCTGCTTTTCCTGCTCCTGCTCATTTTCCAGGGCCCGCTGGACGGCATCGTCAGGTGGGGGCTTCATTTATTCCATTTGCAAGGACCGCTGGCCCATGAACTTTACCTGACGGTACTGGCGTTCTTCGGGGGCGTGCCCCCCACCATGCAGCTTCACTACACCTTCCATCACACCACGCTGCTGTGGCTGTTCCTGTCCATGGCGGTCGCCTGGGACATTCCGCCCAAATACCAGCTCTTCCTGGCCTCCCTGTGCCTGCTCGCCTCTCCCATCGGCTCGCTGGGCCTTCTGGTCTTCATCGCCGTCCGCACGCTGATCCGCCGCACGCCCGTCAGGCAATACTTCTTCTCCTGGACGGTGCTGGCGGGCGCCGCGCTGGTGCTGCTGGCCGGCATCTATTTCACGAGCAGCAACGGAAACAACCGCATCCGCCTGACGTGGCAGGACTCCCCCTTTGACCTGCTCCAGTACGGCAACTGGAAATTCTGGGCCGCCATGGCCGGCTCCTGGCTGCTGACGGTCGGCGTTCCGGCGGCGCTCCTGTTCCGCCGCTTCAAAAAAGACGCCCTGTTCTGGTCAGCCCTGGCCATTCTCACCCTTACCTACTCCATTTACATAGGTTCCGTGGGCGGCTACAATGAATTCTGTTACAAAGCCTCCAGCGTCAGCTTCTTCTGCCTGGCTCTCATCTTCACCCGCATCTTCTCGGAACGGATGGGGCCGCCCCGGTGGCGCCGGCTGTGCGTCTGTTACCTGATCCTGGCTGCGCTCCCCAGCCTTTCCGTCTTTGCCAAGGCCGCCCCCACGCTCGCCTTCTCGGAACCCGCGCGGCTTGCCAACATGCAGCGGGAATGGAAGGGGCACCTCCACCACCCGGAACATCCCTGGAACCGCCCGCTTTGGGGAACCGGAGAAGGACGCGCCTTCAGGAACATCTATTTCCAAAAGGCGGGCCAGTCCGCGGACGGCCCGCTGACCCCCTTTTCCACCGGAATAAGGACGGATGCGGAACCCGCCGCCGCCCCGCGTCCATAACCCCCCTTCCACCTCCGCACCCCTTCGCCATGGACCTTTCCCGTTACCAGGAACATTACTCCCTCAGCTACCGCCTCAAACGGTACGGCTGGTATATTGTCAACAGGACCCTCTTCCGGATCATGGTCACCAACGCCATGAAAGTTCCCCGGAACCTTCTGCTGCGCCTGTTCGGGGCGCGCATACCGCTCGCCTCCCTAGTTTACCCCAGCAGTAAAATCTGGGCTCCCTGGAACCTCTCCGTGGGGGAATACGCCTGCATCGGCCCCGATACGGAAATTTACAACAAGGCCCCCATCACCATCGGGAACCACGCCGTCATCTCCCAGGGGGCCTTCCTCTGCACGGCCTCCCATGACATCTCGGACCCCGCCCACTCCCTTATTTCTGCCCCCATTACCGTGGAAGACCAGGCATGGGTGGCGGCGCAGGCCTTTGTGGGCATGGGGGTGACGGTTGGCAGGGGAGCCGTGGTAGGAGCCCGCAGCGCCGTATTCAGGGACGTGGCTCCCTGGACGGTTGTAGGCGGGAACCCGGCCCAATTCATCAAACAACGCACGATCCGCTGAACCATGCTTAACCTCGCCGTCATCATCCTCGCCAGAAATGAGGAGCTCCATATCCGCCGCTGTCTGGAAAACATTCTTCCCATCGCCAGGGAAGTCTTTGTCATTGACTGTTTTTCCACGGACAACACCGCCGCTATCTGCCGGGAATACCCCCGGGTGCAGGTCATCCAGCATGAATGGCCCGGCCTGTACGCCCTGCAATTCAACTGGGCTCTGGACAACTGCCCCATCACCGCAGAATGGGTCCTGAGACTGGACGCGGACGAATGGTTCATGCCGGAAGCCCTGGAAGAACTGAAGGAAAAACTGCCCTCCCTCCCCCCGGACGTCACCGGAATCATCCACAAGCGCAGGCATATTTTCCTGGGCCGGTGGATGAAGCACGGCGTTTACCCGGTCAAGCTGCTGCGCCTGTTCCGCTACGGCGCGGCCAGGTGCGAACAGCGCCATATGGACGAACACATGGAACTCAGCCGGGGCCGCTCCGTCGAATTCGCATACGACTTCGTGGACGAAAACCTGAATGACCTGGGATGGTGGGCGCACAAGCACGTGGACTATTCCGCCCGGGAAGCGGCGGATATTGAAGACATCCTCTCCTCCTCCGCGGCGGCCTCCGGCATCAGCGGGCAGGCGGCCAAAAAGCGGGCCATGAAGGAACGCTACGCCCGCCAGCCGCTTTTCTGGCGTTCCTTCGCCTACTTCTGCTACCGTTATTTCCTGAAACTGGGTTTTCTGGACGGCAGGGAAGGATTTTTGTGGCATTTCATGCAGGGATGGTGGTACAGGACCCTCGTGGATGCCCGGCAATTCGAAAAACAGAAACAAGACGCCGCCAAAACGGCACGCTGATTCCATTCCACCCCGCTTTCTCTCCATGTCCCCCCTTTTTTCCATCATCATCCCCGTTTACCGTTCCGGCCCCTTCCTCAGAGACTGCCTGGACTCCATCAGGAACCAGACCCTGACGGACTGGGAATGCATCTGCATCAATGACGGTTCCCCGGACGAGAGCGGAGCCATTCTGGACGAATATGCCCGGAAGGATTCCCGTTTCACCGCCATCCACCAGGACAACCGGGGCGTAAGCGCCGCGCGCAACGCGGGGCTCTCCGTGGCGAAGGGAAGCTGGACCGCCTTTGTGGACGGGGACGATACCGTAGAGCCGGACATGCTGGACTGCCTGCATGAGGCGGCTCTGCGCACGCCGGAAGCCTCCCTCCTCTGCTACGGAATCAGCAAAGACTTCCATACGGGGCTCCGGCTCATCCGCACGGAAACCACCCTCCCAAGCCGGGACCAGCACATCCCCGCGGAGGAAACGGGAGCCTTCCTGCGCTACCTGCTGACCAGCCTGGACATGGAATCCTCCTGCAACAAACTGTTCCGCACGGAACTCCTGAAAAAAAACGGCATCCGCTTCAATACCTCTGCCGTCGTATTTGAAGACTTCCAGTTTGTCCTGGACTATCTTTCCGCCTGCTCCCCGGACATCAGCCTGGTCAAAAAAGCCTTCTACCACTACCGCGCGCAGGAAAAGGAAAACGGAGCGGCCAAGCGCAGCCGCTTCAACCTCGTCCGGGACATAGACACGCTCACGGCCAAATTCCTGGCATGGATCAGCTCCCTTTCCCTCCCGCAGGAAGACATCCCCGTCGTCAAAGGCTACATCCTGCAAAAAATCAGCGTGATTTTCCATGCCCTCCAGCGGCAGCCCTATGCCGCGCGCAGGGAAGTATTCCGGGACTTCCTTTCCAGCGGCCTGGCCGCCCGCAAGGCGGAGCTTCCCCTGTGCGGCCGCTACTACCACCTCGTCTGCCGCCTGCTGGCGGCGCGCAGATACCGGCTGGCCCACCTTCTGCTGAAGACAAGGAACATCTGACGATCGTGAAATCAATAAGAGTTTTATCCGGCTTACTTGAAAATAACGTCAATTATAATATTTCTCTTTTTATTTGAATTCAATAATATGCTTCAGAATTTCATCAAAAAAAACCTATCCGTTTTCAATTCCATCCGTTCCCATTTTTGTTGAATAAAAAATAGGTGGAATCAAAAAACACTTCCAAATTCAAAATCTCTCATTGAGCACCAGGGTCCTACTTATGAAACAACACGCAAACCTTCCAAAAGCAGGCATTATTACAAGCCACTATTATTTCATTAAGACAAACTACGGTTCACTGTTACAGAACTTCGCTCTTCAGCGTTACCTGGAAAAAACAGGGCTCTTTCCTTTCCTGATCAAGCAGGAAGAAATCAGCCGTCCCCTTTCCTGCCCGGAGAAAATAAAGTTTTATCTTTTTCATCCTCTTCAACTGTTCCGCCGAATTTTCCAAAAACCTGTACGGGAAGCGGAGGAAAAGGAACAGCGGATTGTCCGCTTCAATCAGGAACATCCGCGCCCCTTTGAATCTTTCATCAGCAAACACCTTAACGCCACTCCCATCACCTATGACCGCGACAAATTACGCGAGCATCCACCGGAAGCGGATGTTTACCTGGCAGGCAGCGACCAAATATGGACCCTTGATGATTTTGATAAACTGCTGAATTTTGCTCCTCCGGGAAAACGGATAGCCTATGCGGCCAGCGCCAACTGGGGAAAACAAAGCAAACGATGGTTTATTGAAGCCAGGCGGGAACTGCCCTGTTTTACAGGAATCTCCGTCAGAGAGACTGAAGGCAGGGAAATCTGCCAGAAAGCCGGTATTGAACAAGTGGAAGTCGTTCTGGATCCAACTTTGTTGCTGGATTCTTCAGAATACACCTCTCTAGTCACGGCGCAATCCACCTACCTCCCTCCTGACTCCATTCTCGGGTATTTCCTCAATACGGATACCCTCACAGAAATTTACTGGGATCAAATTCTTGACTCATTCAAGGGAAATCCTCTTCGCATCATTCCCCTGCAAGGAACAGAACTCTGCATTCCTGAAGACAACATCATTACCCCTGATCCTTATGAATTCATCCAGGCTTTCAAGGAAGCGAAAAATATCATCACCAATTCCTTCCACGGCACGGTTTTTTCCATCATCATGCGCAAGCCGTTTCTGAGCATTCTTCAGGCAGGAAACACGGCCATTCAAAATACGCGTTTCTTCTCTCTCCTGAAATCCCTGGGACTGGAAGACAGAATTTACGCACCGGAGAAAGGGTCCATGCGGGAACAGATGGAACAGAAAATTCAATGGGAAGCCGTAGAAAACAGACTGGAACAACTCCGCGCCCACTCTACAGAATTTCTGAAAAAAGCCATTCATCAAAGCATTTGCCGCCATGGCTGAAGAAAACAGCAATAAGCGCATTGCCCGCAACACCATACTGCTTTACACCCGTTCGCTGATCAATCTGGTCATCGGGCTGTACACGTCGCGCCTTACCCTGGACGCGCTGGGAATAGCGGATTACGGGATTTACAACGTCGTCGGCAGTCTGGTGGCGCTCTTCGGCCTGTTCAACGGCAGTCTGAACACGGCGATCAGCCGGTTCATCACCTATGAACTGGGAAGGAACAACAACCAAAGGCTGAACAAGGTTTTTTCCTCATCCCTGAGCATCCTCTTCATTTTTGCCCTGGTGATATTCATCCTGGGGGAAACCGTGGGGCTGTGGGCAATTAATTGCCGCATGGTTTTTCCCGCGGACCGAATGAATGCCGTCAACTGGGTCTATCAGATTTCCCTGATGACATTCCTGGTAAGCCTGCTCAACGTGGCGTACACCGCAACACTGACAGCGCATGAAAATTTCCGGGTGCTGGCGACAGTTGAAATCCTGCTGACAGGGGTCAGAGTAATATGCGTCATCCTGCTGTATTACGTTCCCATGGACAGGCTGATTTATTTCGCCGGATACTGTTTTCTGCTCACCCTGGCTTCAAGCGGCTTTTACGCCCTTTACTGCAACCGGCATTACCCCAGCTGCCGCTACCGGGCCATTCTGGATAAACCATTTCTCAAGGAAATGGGAGCATTCTATTCGTGGAACCTCTTCGGCTCTATCGCCTGGCTGCTGAAGGGGGCCGGCATCAATGTGGTCATCAACCTCTTTTTCGGCGTACTCATCAACGCCGCGCAGGCCGTGGCGTCCCAAATCTCATCCGGAGTAACCTCCCTGATGGGGAGTTTTTCCAGCGCCATGCAGCCGCAAATCACGAAAAGCTACGCGGCGGAAGACTACGAACACATGTGGAAGCTTGTCTTCAACGGAACGCGCTACAGCTTCTTTCTGCTGGCCGTCTTCATGCTTCCCCTGTGCTTCAACATTGATTTCATCCTCTCTCTCTGGCTCAAGGAAATCCCCGCGTACACCAATATCTTCGTGGTTCTTCTCCTGGCTAACGTGCTGGCGGAGAGCTACTCCACCTATTTGATCACCGTTCTTCTGGCTACCGGGAAAATCGCCCTTTATCAGGCCAGCGTGGGAACAATTCTCCTGTTGAATGTCCCGTTAAGCTATCTGGTTTTTCAATGGGGATTCCCGCCCGTTTCTTTCCTGGTCGTCTCCATTGTCCTGACCATCATAGCGCTGATAATGAGGCTCTGGCTTCTGAAAAAAATGCTCCACTTTTCCATACTTTCCTTTCTTAAACAGGTGGTTTTCAAAACAGTCGCCGTCAGCCTGCTGATTTGCCTTGTCAACTGCGCCCTTTATCTGCTGTTGCCTGACATGTACGGAAAACGCGTTATTTTTCTCTTTTCAACGTCTCTCTTGTCCATCCTTCTCATTTACCTGACAGGATTGAACAACCAAGAAAAAACATTGATTCTTCAACAGCTTAAAAAAAGAATTGCCTCCCTTATCCGTTCCTGATTTAAAACCTTCCCGTTAACTGCAATCCATCATCCACGAATATGCTGAACCTCCTGAAAAAAATTTCCAACCGCCTCAATGCCATATGTTATACGCGTTCCAGCCGTTATAAACTAAGGTATCTTTATTCCTACGACCGGAAAAGGTTCATCCGCCATGCAGGTTCTCTTCACCATGAAGAAAAAGAACAGAAACTGGCCTCTGTCATCATGGCTTACCACGTAGTGGAAAAAGGATTAAGCATGCCTGAAAGACGCCTGGGGTTCGGCCATGATGCCGTACTGAATCTCATCAGTCTGATAAGGGATTATTCAGAAAAATTCCCTCAAGATGATCAAATTCTGCATGCTATTTCCGTCTTGGACGCTTACCGCGAAGTGCACAGAAAAGAAAATTTCAACCTTAGTCCGGATCTCCAGCAGGCGCTGGACAGCCTGCTGGCGGACTTCCCTCCCGCGGACCACGGAAAAGGCCATATGGAAATGACCAGGGAGCAATATTACGCCCATTTGGAATCCCCCTTTCCTGAATTTTCGGCATCCCGACATTCCGTGCGCCACTTCAACGGCCCAGTTTCACTGGAACAAATAGAACAAGCCGTATCCCTTGCCCGCAATGCCCCATCCGCCTGCAACAGGCAGCATGCCCGCGTCCATTGCATCTGTGATAAGGAAATCCGGGAAAAAGTGCTTTCCCTTCAGAATGGAAACAGGGGATTCGGGCATTTGGCAGACAAGCTGCTCATTATTACGGCGGATCTCCACGACATCCGCTGGGAAGAAGAGCGGAACGACCTGTACACTAACGCAGGCATCTTCCTGATGAACCTTTGCTATGCGCTTCATGCAAACAAGGTAGCCCACTGTCTCCTGAACTGGTCCGTATCCCCCCTTCAGGACATCCGGTTGAGACAACTGGTTTCCATCCCCGACCATGAAACCGTCGTTTGCATTCTTGCCTGCGGCGATTGCCCAGAACAGTTTTCTTTAGCGGCCTCGCCTCGTAAACCTGTCAGCAAGATATTAACAATACACCGGTAATGATGGCCGTACTTACGGATCAATTTACCCTGATTTATTAATATTCGGAAACATGCCTGGTCGTAAATGCTCAAAAGGCATAGTACGATAAAATAATATGAATCAACGTATAGAAGAGAAAACAGGAAGGCTGAGATACTTTGACGCCCTCCGGGGCTTTTCCATGATTTTCGTCGTATTCAGCCATGTAATGGTGCTCTCCATGGGCTTAACTGATGTCAAGGACAGCATGGTAAACTGGGTGATCATGACTTTCCGGATGCCGCTGTTCTTTTTTGTCAGCGGCTTCTTCGCCTACAGGGTTTGCACAAGATGGACCGCATCCCTTGTGGGTGACGTCATCAAAAGGAAAATTCAGGCACAAATAATTGGAACGATTGTGTTTTATTCCCTGTTCCTGTTTTGCCATGATCAGGAAGTCTTCTACTGGCTGCACGGAGGTTTCGGAGCATATTGGTTTACCATCACCCTGTTTCAGATGTTCATGATCTTCCTGGCTCTGTCTCTGCTATCCAGGCTGTTTTGTTCGGAGCATGTGCTGGACATCGGGCTCCTGCTCGTTTCTTCCATTTATTTCCTCTCTTTTGGGATGCCGGCGATCAAGGAATTCCAGGCTTCCCCCTTGGGAAACATATTATCATGCGAGCATGTAATAACTTATTTCCAGTTTTTTGCATTGGGGATCTTTTGCCGTAAATACTGGAACAAATCTGCATATCTGTTAACGAAGAACTGGTTGAAAACTTCTTCCATTGTCATCTTTGCGGCATGCCTTATTGTGATTAAATCCAATTCATATTTCCAAATATTCCCCCCCCCATTTTATCAAAATCAGTTGGCATCCTTGTCCGTTATGCCGGTCTAATGGTTGTAGTTTCATTTTTCTTCAATAAGGAGAAATATTTCAATGAAGGGCATCTTACAGGCAGTCTTCTGGAATACATCGGCCGGCGCACGTTAGACATTTACCTGCTCCATTACTTTTTCCTTCCCAATCTGAAATTCTTACAGCCATTTTTAACCACAGGCAATACGGTCATCATTCAACTGTTTATCGGCATCACCGTATCAGCAGCCATCATCACCCTCTGTCTATTGATAAGCAATGTACTTCGTTCCAGCAACTTTCTCGCGTCCTGGCTATTTGGCGTCAAACCGCCTCCAAAGTGAAGAAATCCACGGCGCTCCATGCCTGACAGCCCCATGGATGGTTCTTGAATAAAGAAGAAAAGACCTAGTTTCATAAACGTCAAACGCAGGACATATTTGAGATTTTCTAAAATTCCATCCATATCATATATGAAGCAAATCACTTCACTCAGAGGGCTGGCGATTATTCTGATCATTCTTTTTCATCTCAATCCGGAACATTTCCCCTACGGCTACTTCGGCGTTGAAGTATTTCTGGTGATTTCAGGCTACCTGCTCATGAAATCCTTCCAGAAACAGCAGATGCAAATCCGTCTGGGGGAATTTGCCCGTAAAAAAGTGTTACGGCTGTTTACTCCGGTTGCCGTCATTATTCCGCTTACCCTCCTGGCCGGCATGTTCTTTCTGGACTACACGGACCTGGAGACGGCCAGTTCCACAGGCGGATACGCGCTGATAGGCGCCGCAAACAGGTTCCTGGCCATCATCCAGTCCGACTATTTCGCGCAGGATTCCTCCGGAAATCCATTCCTGCACATGTGGTATCTGGCGGTGACGGCGCAAATTTATCTTTTGTTCGCCGCGGGATGCGTCCTGTACCGCTACCTTCCCAAACGGGCAGCGGCCTCTCTTTTCTGGCTCGCCGGCATCGGGTCCTTTCTCTGGGCCTATTCCTATCCCATTCACAACCTGTTGCAGGAAATCGGCGTGCCCGTATGGGAACAGATTCACGCTCCCTCCCATTACATGATGCTGCCCCGTTTATGGGAGGTTTGCGCGGGGATTTTGTTAGCAATCTACCCCCCCCCCTTAAGTTCAACACGTTGCACAAACCTGTCAAAAAACGATCTCCTTTTTCTCCTTGGAGTATCATGCATCCTCGTTCCCGCTCTTTCTCATGGAAAGAACGTTTCCCTCTGTTCGGCAGCCGTAGTTTTGGGGACATGCCTGGTGATCCGGTATGCGGAATACGGCAGGCTGCATCAATACTTCAACAATAAACCGCTGCTGTGGATTGGGGGCATTTCATTCTCCCTTTACCTGGTGCATATGCCTCTCATCGCGTTTTATCATTCGTGGTTTCTCCATGCTCCCGGATGGCCCGCCATGCTTGCCATCGGAGCGGCGTCCGCAGTCCTGGGAGGCCTCCTGTACCTTACAGTAGAGAAAAAGCGCATGAAGATGAAATGGTTTATCCCCTTATACCTTTTCGCGCTGCTTCTATGTGTCGCAGGAAGGCAGACGGAAGGATTCCGGAACTACATCAACAAGGAAATCAACTCCATTTCCAGCCCCCGGCTGCATGGCGCATCGGAAATCAAATCCCCTGAAGCCGCCCGGGGATTTGATAAGGAAGCCATCAGATTTAACAGCAACATCTTTTCCTTCGTCAGCAGATCCGATTTCAAGGGAAGTGCGGAACCCAGCCTGCTGCAGCTGGGTTCTTCTTCCGGAACTCCATCCATAGTCCTGTTGGGAGACAGCCATGCCTCTGCGGCCTTTTGCGGTCTGGACGCCGCATGCAGGGAACTGGGCGTCTCCGGGATTTACGTTTCCTCCGTCATTTCACCATTCTGGAACCGGGAATTGCCCGCGCTGCCGTTTGATGAAAGCTACTATTGCGACGAGAAAAAAATAAAGGCCCTCATGGCATGGCTGAACGTCCACCCGGAAATTAACCATGTGGTGATAGCCCAGCACTGGAGCGCCCGTTACGGCAGTAAAAACATACTGGACTGGAAACTGAAGCCGCTTCCTGCCGGAGAACCGGCCTATTCAGCCTCCCTCCGCGCATTTATCTCCGAACTGCGGGCGATGGACAAGCAAGTCATCCTGCTGGCCCCTACCCCGCTCATTAAACAAAATAATGTGGCTAAATTCATCAGGAACCTGGTACGCAGGGGGGAAACGGGACAAGGCCGGGAAAGCCTTACCTGCACGCGGCAAAAATACAGGGAAGATCACGCCGCCGTGCTTCCCATCCTTGACCGGCTTGAACAGGAAGGACTTTGCACCGTCCTGCGCATCCTTCCCCATATACCGGCGGACAGGCCGTTCAACGCCTATGAACATGGGGAAATCCTGTACAAGGACAAAGACCACATGTCCAGCAAAGGCTCCATCAGGCTCTTCCAACACCTGAAGCCCCAGTTAAGGAAAGCGCTGGAAAAGGAATCCGCGGCATCAGCAGTTTCGCAAAAGCCATCCCCGTGGCCGCGCCTGCCGCAGAACAGGCAGGGAACCGTTTAAATCAATCTGTCTTTTGTGGAAGCAATCAAGTTTTCCCTGGGAAAAATGCCCTTGCACGATGTAATAACGCGCCGAATATTTAACACTTTTTGTCATACGTTGAACATATCTTCCCATTTCTTTTCTGGTATTGAAGATACCCTTGCTAAAAATAAAAATATTGTTACCGTATCCTTCCCCTCTAATTATGCAACATAAAACCATTATTGCAACATGTACGGCCATGGCCGCTTTTTCCGGCATGGCTTCTGCCGATATCCAGCTTCCCCTGGATGTTGTCAACGCCAATAACGGCGGCAAGGCATTCTCCGCCCAGCTGGGAACAGGCTACGCTACCAAATATATCAGCCGCGGCCTGGCTTTCCAGAATTCCGCCAGTGACCATGTCATTCCTCTGGAAGCCGTCGGCGCCTATCAACTGAACAATCAATATTCCCTGATAGGCGGATTGAAATATCAGTGGCTGACGGATAATGGTCTGGAACACAATGATTCCGGCATTTGCGACGAAGGATCGGCCATTTTAGGCGTCAGCCGCAAATTCGGAAAATCGACTATCGCGGCACTGAGTTACCAGTTTGTTCACGGCGGTATCCCCGGAAGTTTCAACATCCACAATACAGGCAACAACTCCGGCTTCCCTGCTTTCAGCCACAACAGGCCGGAAGAACACAGCTTCGTTCTGGACATTCACCATGACTTCGGCAAAGGTCTGGAAAACTTCTTCTGGGACTGCCGCGTCCAATACACGTTCCGCTGGATGACTGGCTGGTGGTTCACCAACACCCTGGGGTACAAGTATGACGTCAACAAATCCACCTCCGTTATCGTGGCGGGCACCTGGAACGCCACGGCCGGTTATTTTGACAGCAATTCCCTGAACGCCAACGGAACGCAGGGCATTTCCCTAACGGTTTCCGCCCCTGTCAAGGCAACGGAAGACCTGACCGTGACTCCGTTTGTGGGAACGGTCTGGCTCGGCAATGGCGGCCTGGCGGCCAACCACCGCGGCGCCTCCGCCCGCTTCCCCTACAGGGAACCATCCAAGGTTTACCGCAATTTCACCTTCGTCGCCGGGGTAGGAGTTGCCTATTCCTTCTAAAAATCTGACTGTCACTCACTCAACCAACGCAGGCTCCGGCATGTGCCATCAATCATGCCGGAGCCTTTCTTTAACTTTTCATATCCCCCGTTTTCCATACCGCCCCCCGTTCAGGAACAAGTGGCCGCCCTGAGCGACGCGTTTGCCATCGCAGGCAACTTCCTCCATTGCGAAACCATTAACAGCGGCCACATCAACATGACCTTCCGGGCTACCTGCCTGGAGCCGGACGGCACCACCCGCCGCTATATCTTCCAGCGCGTGAACGGCGTTGTGTTTCCCTGCCCCAGAGACGTCATGCACAACGTGGAAAAAGTGACCAACCACATCCGCTGGAAAATGCTCCGGGTGCTGAAAATGCCCTTCCGCCAGACGCTGAACCTGTACTCCGCGCGAGGGGGTCCGCAAGTATCTGGAAATTCCCGGTTCCGGCTTCTGGCGATGCTACAACTGCATTGAAAACACCCACACGTTCGACGTGGCGGACCATCCCCGCCAGGCTTACGAAGCGGCCCGGGCTTTCGGCGCTTTCCAACAGCTCCTGTGCGACATGAATCCGGAGGACATCCATGAAACCATTCCATTCTTCCACCACCCCCGCAGACGCTTTGACCATTTGGAAAAAGCGGCGGAGACGGACGAGGCCGTCTGCGTCATTGACCTGGATACCGTCATGCCCGGAAGCGTCCTGTACGACTTCGGAGACATGGTGCGCACGATGACCTCCCCCACGGCGGAAGATGAAGAAGACCCGGACAAAACCTTCATGCGCATGCCCATGTTCGAGGCCGTCGTCAAGGGATATCTGGAGACCGCCAGGGACTTCATCACGCCGCAGGAAGTCTCCAAACCCGCTTTTTCCGGCCTGCTCATCACGCTGGAAACGGGAATCCGCTTCCTGACGGATTACCTGGAAGGAGACGTTTATTTCAAAACGAAAAAAGAACGGCACAACCTGTACCGGGCCCGCACCCAGCTCAGGCTGGCGGAAAGCATGGAAGAACAAATGCCAGAAATGGAAGAATACGTCCGGAAATGCTTCCAGACCGTTAACGGCTGAGTGGGCATCATCGGCATTATTCCAATTTTATGATAGTACCGGGACGCGGGCAGGTGCTATACTGCGGCGCATGTTAAAAAATATTTCTCCCCTCATCAGCCCCTCCCTGCTGAAAATTCTCGCGGAAATGGGGCATGGCGACGAAATTGTCTTTTCAGACGCCCACTTTCCCGCCCATACCTTCAACCCTACGGTGCTGAGGGCGGACGGCCTGGGGGCGGACGCCCTGCTGGCCGCCGTCATTCCCCTGTTGGAACTGGACGCCTACGCCACCCCTGTCATCATGATGGCCCCGGTTCCGGGGGACTCCCTGGACCCTGCGGTAGAGGCCAAATACCGCAAGGCCCTGAATTATGACGGGGAGATTGAGCAAATGGAGCGCTACGCCTTTTACGAACGGGCTAAAAAGGCCTATGCCGTCGTCATCACCGGGGAAACGGCCAAATACGGCAACATCATCCTGAAAAAAGGCGTTACCCCTCTTTCCTGACCATTGCCCGCCAGACAGCCCCTTCCATGCAGTACGACTTTGACGAAGTAATCGACCGCCGCGGCACCGGAGCCCTGAAATATGAAGCCCTGCTGCCCCGCTGGGGCCGGGACGACCTGATCCCCCTGTGGGTGGCGGACATGGACTTCAGGACGCCCCCCTTCATCATGGAAGCCATCCGCCGCCGCTGCGAACACGAAGTCCTGGGATATACCGTCAAGCCCCGCGCTTTCTTTGAAGCCATCCGGGACTGGGTGGGGCGCCGCCACGGGTGGAAGGTGAACGCCTCGGAAATAGGCTTCGCTCCGGGCATTGTTCCCGGCATTTCCAGCGCCATCCAGTGTTTTACGGACCCGGGGGACAAAATCATGATCCAGCCTCCGGTATACCATCCCTTCGCCATGATTATCCGGGAAAACGGCCGGGAAACCGTCAACAATCCCCTCATTCTGGAAAACGGCCGCTACCGCATGGACTTCAACCACATGCAGGAAGCCGTGCGCGGCTGCCGCATGTTCATCCTGTGCAATCCCCACAATCCCGGAGGCCGCGTATGGAGTCCGGAGGAGCTGCGCCGCGTGGCTGAAATCTGCACGGCAAGCGGCACGCTGGTTGTTTCCGATGAAATCCATGCGGACCTGACCCTCCCCGGCCGCAGGCACACCGTATTCGCCACCGTTTCCGAACAGGCCCGCATGAACTCCGTCACCTACATGGCGCCCAGCAAAACCTTCAACGTGCCCGGCCTGGGCAGCTCCTACATGATTTGCCAGAATCCGGACCTGTTCGCGAAATACCAGGACTTCGTCAGCGGGAGGGAGCTTGCGGAAGGGCACGTCTTCGCGTACGAAGGGCTCATCAGCGCCTATTCCGGCCCGGCGGGGGAGGAATGGCTGGCCCAGGCGCTGGACTACATTCAGGAAAACATCCGCTTCATTGACCGGGAACTGCGCCGCCGCATGCCCAAAATCAAGGCCATCATGCCGGATGCCTCCTACCTGGTCTTTCTGGACTGCCGGGAACTGAACCTTTCCCAGAAGGAGCTGGTGGAGTTTTTTGTGGACGGCGCGCGCCTGGCTCTCAACGACGGTTCCATCTTCGGCAAGGAAGGGGAAGGCTTCATGCGCCTGAACGCGGGCTGTCCCCGCTCCATCCTGGAACGGGCGCTCAACCAGCTGGAGGAAGCTTACCAAAACCGCGGGTTCCGGCGGCAACAGGCCCAGGGTTAAAAACAGGTTGCACGCTCTCCGGCAATGGAGTCCATTCCCGGAACCATGCATTGGGAAAACTTTTCCGGGGACATCCGGCCCCGCCGGATTTTCTCCTGTTGGGTCTCCGTGCGGAAAAGGTCACGGCGCGGCGGAAAGGGAATATCCGCACATCCTCTTCCGCCGTTTCACCCACGGCAGCGCCTTATTCTTCCCTCCCATGCCGGGAAACGCTCCCGGGACGCCGCCATGACTTTGCTTGCAAAATAAAAGGAAAGGAGTATCGTTCCCCGCATGTACTATATCACCACGGCCATTGACTACACCAACGGACCGCCCCACATCGGGCACGCTTATGAAAAAGTCCTGGCGGACGTTCTCGCGCGCTGGCACCGGATGAAGGGGGAGGAAGTCTATTTCCTGACCGGGGTGGACCAGCACGGGCAGAAAGTGCAGCAGACGGCGGAAAAGCTGGGCATTACGCCGCAGGAGCATGTCAACAACATCACCGCCCAGTTCCTGGCGCTGTGGGACCGCCTGGGCATCAGCAATGACGGATGGGCCTCCACGACGGACCCGCGCCACAAGGCCTGCGTGCAGAAAATCCTGACGGACCTGAAAGACAAAGGCCAGCTTTACAAAAAATCCTACAAGGGGTTCTATTCCGTGCGCCAGGAACAGTTCCTGACGGACAAGGAACGGGACGCGGAAGGCAACTTCGGCCCGGAATGGGGGGAAGTGGTGGAACTGGAGGAAGAAAACTGGTATTTCCGCCTGACCGACCATGTGGAATGGATGAAGCAGTTCGTGGAAAAGAGCGGCGATTTCGTTCTTCCGGCCTTCCGCAAGGCGGAAGTGCTCAACGCCATTGACTTTGACTCGGACCTCTGCATTTCCCGCCCCAAGAGCCGCCTTTCCTGGGGAATCGAGTTCCCGTTCGACCCCGAATTCGTCACCTACGTCTGGTTTGACGCCCTGATCAACTACATTTCCTTCGCCGGCTATCTGGCGGAGCCGGACAGCGGCCTGCCGGATTTCTCCAAACTCTGGCCCGCGGACTGCGAAGTCATCGGCAAGGACATTCTGGTGCCCGCCCACGGCGTGTACTGGCCCGCCATGCTGCATGCCATGGGCTTCTCCGACGAGGAAATGCCCACCCTGCTCGTGCACGGCTGGTGGAACATCAACGGGGAAAAAATGTCCAAGTCCATCGGCAACGTGGTGGACCCCAACCTGCTGGCGGAACAGTTCGGCCCGGAACCCGTGCGCTATTACCTGGTGCGGGACATCACCACCGGGAAGGACGCCAACTTTGACGCGGACCGCCTGGTCATGCTGTACAATACGGAGCTGGCCAACGACCTCGGCAACCTGTGCAACCGCTCCATCAACATGACGCGCCGCTATTGCGACTCCGTTATCTCCGGCGCGGAGGCATATGATGACGAAGCCTCCAGGGCCCTGCGCGCCACCATGGACCAGGCCGTCACCCTGTTTTCCAAATACATGGACGACAACATGGTCTCCGACGCCCTGGCGGCCCTGAACGCCCAGGTCTCCGCCTGCAACGCGTACATTGAGCAGCAGCAGCCCTGGCAGCTGGCCAAGGATGAAGCCTCCGCCCCGCGCCTCCGCTGCGTGCTGCGCCATTTGCTGGAATGCTGCGCCCAGACGGGCTATCTCATCGGCTGCGTCCTGCCGGACGCCTCCGCCCGCATTCTGGATCAGCTCAACGCCGGGGACCTGTTCCGGGAACTCACGCCGGCCGCGCTGGAATGGGGAATCCTTCCCGCAGGGCACCGCATCAATGATCCCGCCCCCGTCTTTCCCCGCATTCTTTCGGATGAGGAAAAGGCCAAACTGGCTGAAAAAGCGGCCAGGGCGGCAAAAAAACAAGGCTGATTCCCGTGAGCTCCCCCGCATCCTTCGTCAAATCCCTGCTGGCCCAATGCTGCCTGGGCGGCATTTGCGAGTGGGTGGTCTGCCCCGGCGCGCGCAATATGGCGCTGCTCCAGGTGCTGGCCGCCGCGGAGGATCTGGTGAAATGGACTCACTTTGACGAACGGTCCGCCGCTTTCTTTGCGCTGGGCCGCATTCAGGATATGGGGCTGCCCGTGGCCGTGGTCACCACCTCCGGAACGGCGGCGGCGGAACTGCTCCCCGCCGTGGTGGAGGCCTACTACCAGCGCCGCCCCCTGCTCCTGCTCACGGCGGACCGCCCGGCTGCCTTCCGGGGCTCCGCCGCTCCCCAGGCCATTGAACAGGCAGATCTGTTCGGCATTTACGCACCCACGATTGACCTGGAAACGCCGGAAAACCTGCCGGAAGACATTTTGCAAGACTGGGATTACGCCTCCCCGCTCCACATCAACGTGTGCCTGCCGGACCCGGACCCTGCCTGGAATCCCGGCAGCTGTGACCTTTACCCGGCGGAACCTCCGGAGGAAAACGGCTTCCGGGGTTCCCTGGCGGAGCTGGCCCGGGCCCTGCGCTTCACATCGCGCGACGGGCTGGTAGTCATGATCGGCGGCCTGGACCCCACGGAACAGGCCCCGGCCCGGTGGCTGGCCAACGAACTGAAAGCTCCCGTGGTGGCGGACGCCACCTCCGGACTCCGGGAAGAGCTGGCCCATCTGGCCCTGACGGACGCGGACGCCCTGCTGCGGGAACACCCGCCCGCCGTCCTGCTTAGATTAGGGGACGTGCCCGTGGCCCGCTTCTGGCGCGACCTGGAGGACATTCCGGCCACGGAAGTCTTTTCCGTCACCCGCACCGGCTTCTCCGGGCTGGCCCGCCCTTCCTCCGTCGTCACCGGAGATCTGGAGGCCATTCTGCACGCGCTGGGGGATATAGATACCGTGGGCGACGTCAACGGTCTGCGCGCCATGAACAAACGCAGAAAAGCCCTGATGGAGGAATTGCTCATCACCTGCCCGGAAAGCGAACAGGCCATGGTGCGCTCCTTCTCCTGCTTTGCCGCGGACAGCGACTGCATTTACCTGGGCAACTCCATGCCCGTGCGGTACTGGAACAGCTTCGCCCAGACGGCCATCCCCACGGAAAACGTCCGCGCCAACCGGGGAGCCAACGGCATTGACGGGCAAATCTCCGGCTTTCTGGGGGTCTCCGCCAGGTGCTCCCGCTCCTGGGCCCTCGTGGGCGACCTGACCGCCATGTATGATTCCAATGCCCTGGCGCTCCTTCCCCAACTGGACAAGGGCACGCGCGTCCTAGGCGTCATCAATAACGGGGGCGGCGGCATCTTCCGAGCCCTGCCCGGGGCGGACGGACATTCCGAAGCCATGAGGAAACTGCTGGTGCAACCCCACGCCCATTCCTTCAAGGCCATTGCGGAACAATGGGGCATGCGCTACCTGGCGATCCGCACGGCGGAGGACTTCGATCAGCTTGATTCCCTGGAGGAAAACAGCCAGACGCTTGTAGAACTTATCCCGGACAGGGAACAGACGGAACAGATGCGCCTCCGGCTGGCTAACGCCTAAATGAAGGCAAGCCTTTACCAAAGACCGGAGCGAAGACGATCCTCCGCCCGGCCATATCTTGCGGTTCTCTCCACATGGCTTGAAAGTACCAGATAAAAATAACATTTCCTCCATCTGACCATAGGGGAATTTCTTTCTTGCCTGACGAAGAGAAGAAAACAGCCTCACCATGGTGGTATTCACCAAGCCGCATTCAACAGGGAAACGCCGGGCAACAACATGTCCGCCTTAATTCATACGGAAGGAAGCGCCGCGCCGCAATCCCTTTTTCCGCCTCCAGAATGCTCTGATGCAGTATCCCCGCTATAAAAACACCTCCCTGTATGGGCATGCAAAAACCGGGCGGAACATCAATCCACCCGGTTTTTGCAGCCGCCCGGCGCGAACGCCGGAGGCATGGGTTTTCCGGCCTCCCGCCGGTAACCCCGTTAAAGGTAGCTGCGCACCACGCCGGCGACGCGTTCACGAGCTGCGGCAATGCGCTTGCGCAATTCCAGCGTGTAGGCCTCCATATCCCGGATAGGGGACTGGGCCACGCCGGAAATCATGGCCGCCTGGGCTACCGCCGGGCATTCCCATTCAATGATGCGGGGATCAATGGGCTTGGGAATCACGTAATCGATGCCGAAGCTGAGCGGGGCGCCCCCGTAAAGGTCAATCACCTCCTGTGGGACGGGTTCCTTCGCCAAATCAGCCAGGGCGCGGGCGGCGGCGATTTTCATCTGTTCATTGATGACGGAAGCGCGCACATCCAGGGCGGCACGGAAAATAAAGGGGAAGCAGGAAACATTGTTTACCTGGTTGGGCCAGTCGGAACGTCCGGATCCCATGATGCAGTCAGGCCGCGCTTTTTTGGCATCCTGGTAAGTGATTTCCGGGTCCGGATTCGCACAGGCGAAAATGATGGGGGAAGGAGCCATCAGCTTGACCATGTCCTGCGTGAGCAATCCCTTGGTGGAAAGCCCCAGGAACACGTCCGCTCCGGTGAGAGCCTCCTCCAGGGAACAGTCTTCCGACTGGGAAAACTGGGCTTTCGTGGCGTGCAGGTCAATGCGCCCGGTATGAATCAGCCCCTTGGAGTCAAACATATAGATATGTTCGCGGCGCACTCCCAGCGTCATGTAGAACTTGGCGCAGGAAATGCCGGCGGCCCCGGCCCCGACGACGACGACCTTCATATCCTCCAGCTTGCGGCCCGTCAACTCGGCTGCGTTCAAAAGGGCGGCGCCGGAGATCACCGCCGTTCCATGCTGGTCGTCATGGAACACGGGAATATTCATCTCCTGGCGGAGGCGTTCCTCCACCATGAAGCATTCCGGAGCCTTGATGTCCTCCAGATTGATGGCGCCGAAGGTGGGCTCCATGGTCTTGATCGTTTCAATCAGCTTTTCCGGCTCCTTCACGTTCAGCTCAATGTCAAAAACGTCAATGTCCGCGAATACCTTGAACAAAACGCCCTTGCCTTCCATCACCGGCTTGGCCGCATCCGGGCCGATATTGCCCAGCCCCAGAACGGCGGTGCCGTTGGTGATCACGCCCACCAGATTGGAACGCCCGGTATACAGGGCGCTCTGGGAAGGATCTTCCTGAATGCGGAGACAGGGTTCGGCTACGCCCGGGGAATAGGCAAGCGTCAAATCCCGTTGTGAAAAGCAGGGCTTGCAGGGAAGCGTTTCCACCTTGCCGGGGCGGGGCTGGGAATGATACTGCAAGGCGTCTAATCTAATATCGGAACTCATGATTGTAATGGAAAAACAAAAAAGCGAGCCTTGCTTGCACCACATAATCGCCATGCATTCAAGCAAATAATCAATTAATCGCGTCACACGCTCCGGCCCCAGAAAACCTCTTTTTACATTGATAGAAGCCTCCGGATATGCTAACAGGCAGTCGGATAATCACCTGTCATGTGACCATGGAACATACGCCTCCCCTCCCTTCCGGATTTAATATCAACGGTTATCTTATCCAATCCCTGAAGCAGACGGATTCCCTCTGCCATGTCTATTACGCTTCGGACGCCGACCATGTTCAATACCTGCTCCGCGAATTCTGTCCCCAGGGGCTCGCTGTGCGCGACCCGGAAAGCGGGAAACTGCGTTATCCGGAAAACACGGATATTGAACGGGAAGTTCTTCCGCTGAAGAATGATTTCGAAGCGCAGTTTCGCACGGGCTCCCTGGGGGAAATCCCCGCTCTGGGCACCCTGTACCTGGCTTATGCCATTCCCGGCGGCCATGCCGCCGCGCAGCCGGCTCCCGGCACGGCCGCCCCTGCGGCATCCCGACTCCAGCGCGATCAGCGGACCCTGGCCGCTCCCGGAACCGCCGGGGCGGCGCCCGTTCATGCGGGCTCCCTTCCCCAGCCGCGGAAAAAGAAGAACTCCGCCGGCATATGGATTCTCACCCTGCTCCTGCTGGGAGGAGCATGCGGAACCTATTATTTCACCCGGAACCCCGCGGAAAAACCCGTCTCTGCTCAGGAGCCGGACGTTCCCCACTCCAACAGGGAAAAGAAGGGAGCCGCCAAACCGGAAAAGAAAGCCGCCCCGCCCGCCGTGAGTGGGGAAGCCTCCCCCGAACAGGAAAACGCCGCGGGCCTCTCCCCGTCCGGACCGGCGGAGCAGCCGGAAAAAACGCCGCCGGCCACTTCCTCCGGGGAACGGAATGAAGACGCCCCGGGCGCTTTGGAGGAAAAATCCGCAGCCGCCCCGGCACAGCCTGATGAAAACTCCTCCACCCCCGCAGACGACGCTGCGGACGGAAAACAGCCGGAACCGCAACAGCCCGCCAACCGGAAGGAATCACAGGAGGGACAGACTGCCGCCAAACCTGCGCCCGTAGTGCGTCCGCGCGGGAAAGCCGCCAGGCAAACAACCAATATGGGGGATGTGAACGCCTATGTGAAAAAATTCGCCAAGCCCATGCCGCTGAACCAGTGGAGAAAACAATACGCCGAGCTGTACACGAGCTGGTTCGGCAATTCCGAGGAAGTAGCCAAAGGCTGGATCACCACCTTCGGCCCTCTGGGCTTCCGCGCCCGCGGCCTGGACGCCTCCTGGCCGGACACGAACTTCCGCGGCTTCTTCCCCAAAACCATGCTGGACCCCAACGGGGAACCCGTGGCGAACCTTTACACGGTCACCCAGGTGATTGAAGGTTCCCCTGCCGAAAAATACGTCAAGGAAGGTGACCTGATCCTGGGCATTGACGGACACCTCTTCAAAACGTCGCAAAGCCTGGACGTGCTTTACGGCCCTTATCAGCATCAGAACAGGCGCGGCCTGGACATGCACGCGGGCCTTCTGGTGGACAAGGCGGAAGGAGCCGGAAAAATCACCCTGAACCTCATTCCCGCGGAAAGCGTGGAAAAAATCCAGGGCATCCAGCCTCTCTGGAAGGAAGTTTTCCGGGAGGAACAGGCTAAAAAGCCCGTTTCCCTTTCCATTCCGGTAAAGGGCGGCCAGCAGGTGCGCCTGCGCGTGGATGACGGCGGCAACGGCATCGGCAGCGACGGCTTCGAATGGTCGGACCTGAGGCTGGAAGGCCCCGGCGGAACCGTTCCGCTGACCAAAGCCCAGCAATACACCGTGGGTTACGGAGAAGCCAGGTACGACGCCAAAAGCAAAATATGGCAGGCGCACGCCGTCTCTTCCCTGGTCTTTGATATCCCCAAGGGTGACTGGAACCTTAAAGGAACGGGAACCCCCAGGTGGTCCGCCTCCGTGGGCGTGACCGTACAGGTGGGCGGCTCCTCCGCCCTGCCGGACGCAGTGAAGAAATATGTGAAAAACGTCACCTTCAAAATCCCCCAGCTTGGTTCCTATGCCCTCGGCTTCCCCAAAAATTGCGCCAAGAGCAAAGCGGTAGTCCACATGATGAGCGAATGGCTGGCGGCCCAGCAGCGCGAGGACGGCTCCTGGGAACGCCCGGGCGGCTACTGCGGCAACCATTATGATACAGGCTGGGCCGGCCTGGCCCTGATGGCCACGGGCAACCCGAAGTATGACCCCGCCATTAAAAAAGCGGCTCAGTACATCGCCTTCTCCGGCTCCCAATGCTGGTGGGCCGTCCCCCAGGCTTCCGCGGGCATCTTCCTGTGCGAATACTGGCTGCGCTACCGGGACAACTCCGTGCTTCCGGCCATCCGCAACAGCGTGCAGCGCATGAAAAACGAAGTTCTTTATGGGGACTTCGTCACCGGCCACGGCATTCACCCGGGCTACCGGGGAACAGGCGTCAGCATCGGAGGTTCCCACATGTGCCTGTTCCTGGCGCTGGCCAGCAAAACTCCGGCGCGCACGGAAGACGGCGTGCTGGACAAAATGATGGACCATGCCCAGTCCATCTGCCCCACCGGCATGGGACCCTATGGCCGCATGACGGAAACCTTCACCTTTGAACCCGACCGTGAATGCGGGGGAACCTACTCCGGCCGTCACGGCCCGTACTACATCGCCTCCCTCATCTGCGGCGGACCGGAGCTGTACACAAAAAACAGCCGCATCATGTATGGGGAAGGCCCCATCGGCGGCTGTGACCAGGGCCACTCCTCCGAGACGCTCTCCATCATGTGGGCTCTCCCCGCCTACTGGCGAACCAATCCGGAAGCATATTACAAAAACATGGAGGCTTTCCGGTGGAAACTGACGCTGCTGCGCCCCTTTGACGGCGGCATGATGCAGAACCCCAACCGCCTGGAACTGATGACGGCGGACTCCGTCATCGGCACCTACATCCGCACCAGCATCTGGATCACGGCCCTCTGCGCGGAACGCCAGAATCTGGCAATTACGGGCAAGCCTGAATTCCAGGCCAAAACGTTCCGGAAGGTGCCCCCCATCATTGACACGGAATCCCGCTTCCTGAACACCTACGTGCGCAACTGGTCCATGGTAAACGCTGCGCTTGGAACCAAGGCCCCCGCCTCCCTGAAATCCGCCATCCGGGAATTGAAAAATATTCCGGTGGAACAGGGCTGCCGCTTTAAGCTTATCAATGTCGTCAACAACCGAGCCCTCCCCATTGCCAAGGCCATCATGGAAATTCCCGGGGTGGACCAGCTCACCAGGGCTACCTGCGCGGAAATGATTCTGGGCATGGATGTGCGCATTTTCTTTGAACCCAAGCTCAACGACGGCAACCCCCAGCCCGGGGAATATTCTCTGAACGTGGACGTCCAGCAGCCTCTGGGCGGCCGCGCCCTGGGGCTTCACCGCGACAAGGAGCTGGAAGGGAAAGCCAACTCCGCCTACAAATATGATTTTGCCGGCACGGTGCAATTCAGCGACACGACCACCTTCTCCCCCATGGAAACCATTTCCTGGACGCCCAATTCCAAATTCGGCGGCCAATGGAACGTCTACTCCTACAAGAAGGAACTCAGCGGCCCAACCCAGCCGGGCGTGCAAAAAATGAACGCCAAAATAAAATGGCGCGTCAATGACCTGGAGGTGGAATACGACCGCCCCATTGCCGTGGGCGGCTTTGAAGTGGGATGTGCAGAAAAGGCCCTCTCAGTCACCAACTGCAACCATCTGTGGGTGCCGGGCATCCTGATCCGGGATCACGGCAACTGGGGCTGCTCCTTCCATCTGCCGGACGGAACCTACATTTCCGCGGCCTCTCAGGGCAACCAGATAGAGGTGTACGACAAAACGGATAAAAAGAAGGAAAAAACCTGGGTTTCCCCGAATGACTCCTGCCTGACTCAGGGTTCCCGCTGCCTGTTCCGCGTTTCCACGGACTGGCACGGCCTGGAATGCCGCGTGCGTGAACTGAAACTGCTGGGAAGTTCCACGGAGGAAGTGGAGGACTACAAGCTGAAAGCCTCCACCGGAGGCCGTGTGGACACGGCCAAACTGATGGACCGGGACGCCACTACCATTGAGGAACTGGACGCTTCCCCCACGGAAGACGAGCCCCTGGTGCTGGAACTCACCCTGAAATCCCCTGCCGCCCTGCGCGCCGTGGACATCAAAATTGAAAAGGGCCACAACCGCCTCATCATTGAGGCCTACAAGGGAGGCAAGTGGATCCCCATCCACTGGGGTTCCCTGGGAGCCTCCACCGCTGGCGTCAGCGATGCGCAGAAAGCCATGTACGCCAATGAACCGGAAGTGCTGCGCATGCTCCAGCTTCCGGGCAACGGATTCATCAAATGCATGCGAACATTTGACCCCGTCACCACCAACAGGCTGCGCGTCAAACTCTTCCAGAAGGGCGGAAAAGTCCGCCTTGCGGAACTGCACGTGTACAAAGCGAACGCCGCCAAAAATATGGCTCTCCGCTCTTAAGCTGCGGCCGCCCGCAGCTGGAAATGACAAAAAGCCTTTGTGATAAGAGAATCCCGGCAGGAGCGCCAATCGCAGCGCCCCTGCCGGGAAAACAGAGCAATCCCTTTTAGGGACGGAGGGAATTTCCTTCTCCATGCCGAGGCCGCCTGCCAATTTTTTGTCTATTGACACTCAGCGGCGCCCGCCCTATATTTTCTCATGATGTTCATCAGAACGGCACTCCTTTTTCCTCTTCTCTTTCTCTCACTTTCAGCATCTTCCGTCATGGCGGCGACTCCCTGGGCATCCGACAGGAACTGGGAACTCGTTTTTGAAGACGACTTTGACGGCTCATCTCTGAACGAACATAACTGGAGCCGCATTGATTACGTAGGCTATAACGCCCCGGACTGGCGCAAGTACCAATCCCGGGACGAAAGCCTTGTGGAATTCCGGGAAAAGGACGGCAACTCCGCCATGACCTTGTGGGGAAAATACGGGGACTACACTACTCAAACCAACCAGACCGCACCGGCCAAAACATACGCCTGCGGAGGGGTATATTCCCTGAAAACCTTCTCCTTCCAATATGGCTACGTAGAAGTCCGCGCCAGATTCGATTGCGTGCAGGGCGTCTGGCCGGCCATCTGGATGATGCCCAAATCCGACAGCATCGGCTGGCCTGTCGGAGGGGAAATTGACATCATGGAACACCTGAATTACGAAGGCCGTGTTTACCAGACAATCCACTGGTCGCAAAACGGCGTTCCCAATCAGGATAAATCCCAGGGGGTCACCCCCGGTTGGAACGATGGTGCTGAAAAAGCAAACTGGCATACCTACGGGATGGAATGGACGGAAGAAGGCATCACCTTTTATGTGGATGGAAAAGCAACCGGTTCATTCAAAAAGCCCAATAACGCAAACTGGCCCTTTGACAAGGACGGAAACGAATTCTACCTGATCATCGACCAGCAGATTGGAGGCAACTGGGTGGAAAATGCAGGAGTTAATAAGGGAATCGACCAGAATACGCTGGCCAATTCCGGAGCCGCATTCGACATCGATTATGTCAAAGTCTATTCCTCAAGCATCTACAACCACCTCGTTCCGGAACCCGCTGTGGCTTCTCTGGGCCTGTTTGGAGCAGCCTTGCTGGCGGCTCGCCGCAAAAGAATCTGATCGCCCACACACCTTTTCCTTTTGTTCCTGTTCCTCCCTGCCGCGGGAATAAATCTTCCGCGCCGTCTCCGGTTGCTTCCGGGCTGCTTCCGTAAAGTTTCATCATCGGGCGGAGTATGAAAAGCAAAGCCGCCTCATGCCACGCGTATTTCGCATCATTCGAATCTTCTCTATATATAAAAGCGTCACTTAATGACGATGTCCATCAGTTTCTTGTAACTGTCCACTACGTCATAGACCACATTTCCATTGCTGATAGCCCTGAAATGCTCCCGCGCGCAGTGAATCTTGGACTGCTCAATCAGACGGAGCTGCATAGAGGACATAGAGCCTTTGGTTTCCGCCACGAAGTAAATGTGCTTCACAGTGCCTTCGTAGAATGCAATCGCCCAGTCCGGATTATACTTACCAACAGGAGTGGAAATGTAGAATCCATCCGGCAACTTCACATATACTGCGACATCCTTATTGGTGTCGAGGTCGGTTGCAAAGTCACGCTCGTTGGTAGAGTCGTAAACGATATGGTCATACAGGTGGCGGTTCGCCTTCATTGCGTTCAAGCCCAGCTTGCCCTTGATGGTAGGCTCGGTGAAGATGTCTGTGCCATAACGCTCATCCAGAACATCGTAGGTAATATGCTCAATGACGGCGGTTGCTTTTTCGTCATTGATAAGGGCAGCAGCCTTGATGATGAATTCTTCCGGGTTGTCCTTGAACTGATTGAACACAGACGGCTGAATACCCTTTAGAATGGCAATGACAGCCTTGCGGGTGAGTCCAGTTTCATCTACCAATTTGCCGACCAGGTCATACTTCACATTACTGCTTGCGTGAATGGTTGCACCGTAAGTTCCGGATTCCTCTTTCACAAAGGATGCACCGCTTTCCAGCTCAGCCTTGGACTTAATCTGCTCCATAGCGCCCGTTTCTACCTTAAAGTAAATCTTAGATACACGAAGTTTTCTATCCAACGCATCAATGGACTTACGCACCAGTTCATCTGTATCGAAATCAACCACATAAACGCTCTTGGCATTGATTCTGTTCCACAATGCCTTGAACTCCGGCATTGCGAGTTTGTCCTCGTCCACGGTGAGTTCCACATTATTGCTGCGAGCGTTTTCGGGTTGCATTGCCTTGGCGTCATAGATGGAGTCGATGATACCGATAACGCTTTCGGCAGAACCTGCAACCTCATCCGTCAGCTTGATTTCGCCATTTGCCTTATCTTCGTAATACTTGTCGGTCAGCGAGCCTTGCTTGTCAATGTAGCCTTCCATACGCATACCCAGCCAAATTTCTCTGGCAACATCCTCAGTGATAACATCGGTGCTGCCCTGGGCATCGGTAATAGTCCTGCCCATAAAGAGTTCCGGCGTAACTGCCTTTGGACGGTTTGCAACGGCATCAGCAAGTTCGGACTGAAGTCCCTTTGCGAAACTGTCATAGCTTTCGCTGGCGATAACGGTCAACACATTGATGTTGTGAACATCGTTTCCGAGAACGCCGGAATCCATACGCTCACCGTCCTGGTTTACGCACAGACGCAGACCACGACCAACTTCCTGGCGTTTTCTCACATCAGAGCCGGACTGTTTCAGCGTACAGATCTGGAATACATTCGGGTTATCCCAACCTTCACGCAGAGCGGAGTGAGAGAAAATAAAACGCACAGGCGAACGCTTCGGATTGCGGTCAAGGAGCAGTTCCTTGTTTTTCATAATCAAATCGTAAGCGTCAATATCGTCCGAGGTGGTTTCCTTCTTTGCCAACTTACAGTCTATCATCTTGCCTTTCTTGTCCACGGAGAAGTAACCTGCGTGGGTTGCGGAAGGCTTGATGGAATTCAAATACTTAATGTATTCGTCCTCGCCGATGACAGACTGGAGGTTTCCGATAATATCGGTGTATTCCTCCTCAAACATTTTTGCGTAGATGCCGTTACCAGACTGTCCGGCTGCATCGTACACCTTGTACTTGGCAACCTCGTCAATGAAGAACAGGGACAGCACCTTGATGCCCTTATAGAACAACTGGCGCTCACGCTGAATGTGAGAGAGGATGGTTTCACGAATCTGAATACGGCGAAGCTGGTTTTCATCCACCTTGCCGATAACATCACCTGCGTACAGCTTGATGCCGTTGAGGAACTCAATGGAGTCGTCTCTGCCGTCAATGTGCTTAACGACAAAATTGTTCTTGTATTCCTCCATGTGGCCGGAATGATCGTAAAGATTAAATCCCTCTGCTACAGTACGGCTTACTTTACGGATACCGCTTGCGCCCTTCATATCGAACTGAATGGTTGCGGTAGGGTCCTTCTTGGAAAGGTTGATGCTTTCCAGATAAACATAGCCGTCTGTAGCAGTACTGCCCGTTTCGGTAATACCCTTAACGGCTATCTTCTTAACAAGTCGCTTATTGTACGCCTCCATCGCGTCCAGACGGTAAATCATGTTGTAGATGCTGTCTGATTTGTGGGTTGCGGAGTAGCGGAGGGTAAACAGCGGGCAGAATTCCTTCAAACGCTCCCTGGTCTGTTTGCCTTCAACGGACTGCGGCTCGTCAATAATCAGAATCGGGTTGGTCTTGGCAATCATATCAATCGGACGGCGGGAACGGAACTCGTCCAGTTTCATGTAAATTCTTCTGACATCCTTGCCCCTGGCGTTGAATGCCTGGGAATTGATAATCATGACATTGATGGAACTGTCGGAGGCGAAGCGATCAATCTCCGTCAGCTGGGCGGAGTTATAAACAAAAAATCGTACTTTCTTGCCGTATTCCTCGGCAAAATGCTCCTGGGTCATCTGGAAAGATTTATAGACACCCTCGCGGATAGCCACGCTGGGCACAACCACAATGAACTTGCTCCAGCCGTAGCACCTGTTCAGTTCATACATGGTTTTGATATAGGTATACGTCTTGCCCACTCCCGTTTCCATTTCAATCGTCAGATTGAACCGCCCCTCCAGCTTCAGCGAAGGCGCAATCTGATGCGCACTCTGAATCGTCTGAATATGCCCCAGAATCACCTCATCGGACAGCTCCGGCACCAGTTTTTGATTGCTCCAGCCCGTGAAATTCCTGTCCTCCTCCAGTCCCATCTGATAAGCCCCGTCCCCCCTGTCCATCATATAGGTCGGCGTCAGATACGGCTGACCCGCGAACACATCCACCACCGCCTTGGCCGCATCTTCCTGAAACTGCTGGTGCTTGAATTGCAGTTTCATGATGGCTCGCCTCCGTCTTCCTCGGATAATTGTTCCTCAAGAAGTTTTTTTTCAAATTGGCTAAACACTGTTTCGCCAATTTGAATCGTGGAATACATATGTTCTGTTTTCCGGATTTCGTTTTTATCCATTTTGAAACCTCCTTCCTTAGATAACCTTCACCCTTGTATCCGGAGCCAAGAGCTTGAACACCTCCGTCACATTGATTTTGGCGGGGCTGTCCTGAAAACAGGAATCACGAAACACGGCGCAGAGGGGCTTCATCCCGGCTATGCCGCGGATAATAGACTCCGGCACCCTGTCCGCGAAGCAGGCAAGCAGCGGGACGCGCGTGTGTGTGGGTGTATATAAATGATTATCAATCATTTGATAATTATCCTCATAAAAAAACATACCGTCTTTGCAGCCACGATATTCTTCAGCGTCCATTCCGTAGGCATGCACATCCACCCCATCTATCTGGAACACCGTCATTCTTTCTGAAAGCGGCAACCCCCATTCCAGCAGGCAGCCGAACAGCAAATCAAGGTCAGTACGGTCTTCCTTGATGTTGGATTCCAGACCGGACAGCATCCCCTGGTCATACTCGGCAGGGGAATAGTACACATCCTTCATGTTGCTGTCATCCAGCTTGAATACACGGAAACCATAATCAATATCCGCACCTGTTTCCTCCTTGATTTTCTTTCCGGCGCGGCGAATGCGCTCCTTGCCGATTTCGCAGATGTTCTTGTAACCCGCTTGGAAAGCCTCGCTCTTTTTGTCGCAGGGTTCGGGCAACTGCACCATGATAAACTTGCGGTGTCCGCCGTCCTCGGCGTTGAGCTGCATCACCGCATGGGCGGTAGTGGCAGAGCCGGAGAAGAAGTCCATAACAATTCCGTCCTTACTTCCTGCTAATTGAATCAATTTAACAAGAAGCCCAACAGGTTTAGGATTACTAAACAAGATTTTCCCATCAAACATCTTCTTCAGAAGTTGTGTGCCATTGGTTGTGGTTTCAACATCATCCCACCATGTTTTTGCTACCTTGCCTCTTTCCTCAGCCTCCCACTTGAACCTCTTCCTTTGAGGACCACCATCTCCTGTTTTTCCGAAAACTATCCTATTATCTTTTACCAATTCCAAGTAGTGTTCATAATCGTTTTTCCAACTACAGTCAGGATTTGGTTTATAGACAACCCCTGTATTGGGATTAACGATTTCGTACTGTTGATTGGGTCTCCACCCACCAACTTGAAACGGATCAGCTTTCCAAGATCCTCTGGGATCGTTATCTGGATTTTCAAATCCCTCGCCATCATCTGGCAGCCTAAATTCAGAACGATTCTCCACGAAATACTGCATCCTTTTAAAGTACACAAGGTTATATGTATGGGACACAGAGATTAGCGCCGTATTAGTTACCGATTTTGTGGAATTCCATACGATATCACCCAGATAATTATCTGCTCCAAAGAGTTCATCAAGCATACTCTTTAAATTATGGAACTCCGCATCGCTTATACTTACAACTAATACGCCATCTACTGACAAAAGATTTCTTGCAAGCAAAAATCTTTCGTACATCATAGAGCACCAGTCTGAGTGGAATCGCGGATTACTACTGTTATTCTCGTGAAACAGCTTGTTTTTATCTTGGTCTCTTATACCAATTCCCGTCTCATATTCATCTTCATCCATAGTGAAAGAATCATTATAAACAAAGCTGTCTGAACCCGTGTTATACGGCGGGTCGATATAAATCATCTTGACCTTACCAAGGTAGCTTTCCTGCAAGAGTTTCAGAACTTCCAGGTTGTCGCCCTCAATATAGAGGTTTTCGGTAGTATCCCAATTCACGCTGTCCTCTTTGCAAGGGCGAAGGGTCTTGCGGATAGGCTTGTTGGCTTCCACAATAGCCGCCTTTTTGCCCACCCAGGTAAACTCGTATACCTCATCGCCCTCTACCACATCTCCCGAAAGCATCTGACGGAGCAGGTCAAAGTTGATGGCTTTCTTCATCTTGCCGTTCTCATCCACGGTCTCGGTGATACAGTTCGGGAACAACGCCCCAATCTTTTCTATGTTCTGAGCCGTCATATCAATCGACTCCATTCTCATTTTTTCCATTACAGAATTTCCTCCCATTCTTTGCTGAGTTTCTTGAGCAGGGCATTCAGTTCCATCTGCCTGTTGAGCTGTTTTTCTCTTTTGATTTTCTTTTGCAATTTCGCAATCTGCATTTGAAGAGCCTGCCGTTTTTCATCCCTCGCTATGGACTCCTTGAGGCTTTCCCCGGCTTCGGCGGCAGCGAGGGCGTCTCCGGCAATCTGACGGACAAAGTTTTCATACACACTGTCAACGGACAAACCTTCCAATTTCAACGGGAGGGCATCCTCGTCCATCCATTCAGTGGAATAGTAGCGGTTTACCTTGAAGGCTGTGTTGCCGCCGGATTCTTCCTTATAGCCGATAACGGCTTTGTACTTGCCCTCGTATTCCAGCATGAAGAGAATGTGGTACGGTATTTCTTTGTCCATCTGCCGCAAAAAGCTGTCGTCAAGCGTCTGACTGTTCAGCTTGACCTCAAAGACCACCAATTCCGTCACGGCGGCGCCGGGGGCTAAGTTCATGGTGGCGGCGGCAATCTTGTTCCTCCAGCAGATGGCCTTTACCTGTTCTATGAATACCTTTTTCCAAGCCGGGGTCACGGCAAGGTTGTCATAGAATTTCTGTTTGGGAATTCGTTTGTTGAACTCCGTTGATTTGGGTAATCCGAGCATCGCCTGATCTCCTTTACTTCACCGCCAGAAAGCATATCAGTTCAAAGTCGTCCAGTCCAGACACGGCAGACATCAGGGCGGAAGTACCGCCTGCGGAGAACAGGCTGTCGACATCGCTTTCTTCCTTGGCGTCAATAATGGAGCGGATGGCTTCGCTTAACAGTTCAGAGAGTTCTGCCATGTTCCTGCCGTCATCGGTTTCCGCATTGAATTGACGGCAGAGGTCATGGACGGGTTCGTTCTTGCCACGGCAAAGGAGGCGCACATCGTCCAGCAGTTTTTTGGGGTTCAGATAATCACCGATGATGTCACCGTCCATACCGATATAAACCATGTAGAACGGATGGATGCGGTTCTGATTGTCGATGTTGACGCTCTTATTGATATTCTTCAGTACGAAGATGACGCCTTTCGGCAATTCCTCAGCAGCAGGAACAACAGCGTGAAGACCACGAGGCTTGTTATCCATATTGCCGTGGGTCTTCACATACTCAAGCAGGTCAAGGCGGAATTCATTCAATCCCAAGTCCATAATGGAGATGCCCTCGGACATGTCCTCAATATCGACCACTTCCTCTTGGAGCCGTTTGAGCTGCTGTTTTCTGTATTCCAGGTCGCCCTTTTCCTCCTCGTTGATGAGGTCATCGTCACCTGTGGAGGTCATCACCGTAATTTTCATGCGGGTTTCGACTCTCGATCTCAGATTGATGTAATCATCAAGCGTGAGGTCGGGCCAGAAGTTTACAAGCTGAATGTAATTGTTGCGGCTGCCGATACGGTCGATACGCCCGAAACGCTGGATGATGCGTACAGGGTTCCAGTGAATGTCGTAGTTTATCAGATAATCGCAGTCCTGCAGGTTCTGACCTTCGGAGATACAGTCGGTAGCAATCAGGATATCGATTTCCGCCTTGCTGCCGGGCATCAGAACATTCCGTCCCTTGGAAACCGGGGAGAAGCAGGTCAGAACATTGTTGAGGGTTGCCTTAAAGCCTTTGATGGTTGTCTTGCCATCAATGCTGCCCGTGATAACGGCAGTATCCAGTCCGTATTTCTTCTTTACATAGGCGCTGACATTCTCATAGAGGTATTCTGCCGTGTCGGAGAATGCGGAGAAAATGATCACCTTCTTATTATCGGGGTTAATCGGATTCTCAATCTTGTGGGACAGCAGAGATAGGAGATCCTGCAGCTTGCCGTCATGCTCCGGCGTAATGTCTGCCACCATAAGGGTCAGCAGTTCCAACACTTCTGCGTCCTGCTGAAGTTCGGTGCGCCAGGTTTTGTAGTCCATATCGGCAAGGTCGATTTTTACCTCCCTGCCCACGGAGAAGTAATCGGTGTTGCCATCGTCCATGTCGAACTCAGACTCCTGAGCTTCGTACATGGCGATGTCAGCGGTGCCGTATTTCTCAAAGCGGTTGATTGCCTCAATGGTGCTGTCGATGAGTCCTTTGATACGGGTAAGTGTCAACTGGAAGGAATAAACGGAACTTTCCAGCCGTTTCAAAAGGTTGATGCTCATCAAACGGCGAATACCTTGTTCACGTCCGTCCTGGGTGAGGTTTTCCCCCTTGTTGTGAGTCAATTCCGCATATTTTTGAATCTTACTTGGAAAGATGTAATGGGATGGAGTGTAGATAGACAGACACAACAGCATCAGTTGGGCATAAATTTCATCATAGTTGATAGCACGCTTCAAATCGGTGAGGCATGGCCGCCTGGAAACTGGCGGCAGCCTTTCCGGGAACTTTCCGATTTCTGCGGAGTTGTAATATTTTTCAATGTGCTTTCTGGATCTGGCGATGGTAACGCTGTCCAGAACTTCAAAGAAGTCAAAATCAAGGGTGCGGAGCAGCGCGTCTGTGGAGCGTTCCTCTGCGGGGAGTTTACCCCAGGCATTGAACGCCTTTTGCGCCTGCTTGAAAATATCCTCAATAGATTTCCTGGTGTTCAGCTTGGAATTGATATTCTCGGAGTCGCCCTCATAGGCAATGGCAAGCTGATTTTTTAAGTCCACAAAGCGGTTGTTGACCGGAGTAGCGGAAAGCATCAGTACTTTGGTTTTTACGCCGGAGCGGATAACCTTGTCCATCAACTTTACATAGCGGTTCTCCACAGTGTTGCTGTGTGTGCCGATGCCGTTTCGGAAGTTGTGGCTTTCATCAATAACAACCAGGTCATAGTTACCCCAATTCAGGCGGTCCAGGTCAAGACCGTTGGAAGTGCCGTGACTACGAGAAAGGTCTGTGTGGAACAGAACATCGTAATTCAAGCGATCAGAGGCAATGGGGTTATTCACATAGTTATCTTTATATGTATTCCAGTTCTCGGCCAGTTTTTTCGGGCAAAGAACAAGAACGGACCTGTTTCTATTTTCATAGTATTTCACAACAGCCAACGCTGTGAATGTTTTGCCAAGACCAACGCTGTCTGCCAAAATGCAGCCGTTGTATTTTTCCAGTTTGTTGATGATGGCGAGAACGGCATCACGCTGGAAGTCATACAGCATGGACCAAATCTTGCTCTCCTTGAATCCGGTAGCCTCATTCGGCAGTTCATCCTCGGAAATATCATCCAGGAATTCACTGAATACATGGTACAGAGTCATGAAGTAGATGAATTCCGGAGCGTTCTCGTTATAGGCACTACTGATGTTTTCGATGATTTCCTCGGTAACATCCTGCATCTTGGACTTGTCGTTCCACAAGGACTCAAACAACTGCATATACTGTGTGGAGAACGGCGCCTCCATGCGGTTTACCATGTTGTAGCTGTTGTTACCACGCTCACAGCCAATGTCAACGGTAGTGAAACCGCCCAACGGCATATAGGCAACCTGCTCCGCAGGAGCGTTAATCGTCATAAAGCCACCCATGTTTTCGCCTGTGATATTGGATTTGAAGGTTGCCTTCTTACGAATCCAATCAGCACATTCTCTTGCGATGGCTTTCTGTGTCATTTCGTTGCGGAGCTTGATTTCGAATTCCGTACCGTACAAACTGGTCTCACGGGAGAGCCTTGGGATATAGAATTCACGCTTTGCCCTGGAAGCCTTCTCTGTAGTAAAAGTCGGAGAGGTAAAAATGAAGCGGAACTCATCAACAGAATCAAGCTGCTTTTTCAGTTCTTTATAGGCATACATAGAGAAGCAGGCGGCCGCTACAGAAACCCTGCTGCCCCTGGAAATGGTAGTGAGCATATCATCTCTTACAATCTCCCGTATATTGTCATAAATTTTCATTGATTGACTTTCTTTCTGGGATGATATCATCCTTGACGTTCACATCAATACTCCAGAACTGGAGATGAAGGCAGATGTTCTCCACCTCCGCCCTTTTCTTCCAGACGGCACAGGGCCTCCGCACGGCGGAGGCAGGAATCCCACAGGGAAGCCTTTTCCGGAAACGGGAAACACAGGGAGTCGCTCAGCTTTTCCACCCGTTTGAAAGAATCCTCCCGGTCATAGGCGTTCAAACCTTCCAGACGTGAAGCCAGCCCATCCAGCCAGGGAAAAGGGTCATGGCAAATCAGGGGAAGATCGCATCCGGCCCGCAGGGACAGGAAAGCGGCGTCATCCGGTGAATACTGCGCCGTAATCGCCCCCATGCACAAATCATCCGTAAACACCACGCCCCGGAAACCGAGGCGGTCGCGCAGAAGCCCCCTGATCACCCGTTCGGACAAGGTGGCGGGATAATCGGGATCAATCTGAGGCAGCATGATATGGGCGGACATAATGGAGGACAATGCCGGACACAGAGCCAGAAAAGGCAGCAAATCCGTCTTGAACAGCTCCCGTTCATCCAGGTCAACCACGGGAAGGCTGAAATGGGGATCCGCCAGGGCACGGCCCATGCCGGGAAAATGTTTGCCGCAGCTCTGCACGCCGCCCCGGCGCAGGTTGGAGGCATAAACGCCGCCGCGTGAAATGACGTCCTGCGCATTATCTCCCCAGCAGCGGCCGGGAAGCGCGTTGGCCGCGGACGGATCATGGCAGATATCCAGCACCGGGGCAAAATTCAGGTTCACCCCCAGGTAGCGGAGAGCCAGAGCCGTCACCGCGGCCAGTTCCACCATGCCGCCAACCGAACCGAGCCGGGCCAGTGAAGCCGGGGAGGGCAGATTCAGGCCCAGGGAAGCGGTGCGCACCACCCGGCCTCCCTCCTGGTCCACGGCAATGACAGGATGGTGGAGGCAAAGTTTCCGCAGTGTCTCCGTCAGCCCGCGCACCTGCTCCACGGAATCAATATTCCTGGAAAACAGAATAAAACCCGCCGGCTGCCAACGCCGGATGGCAGCCTCTTCCTCCGCGCCCACTTCATGGCCGCTTATGCCGATCAGGGCCGGGAGCATGAACGGAAAAGGATTAACGGCCCAACAGGGAAGTCCTGGTGTACAGCGGGTAAACGGGAATGCCGCGTTCCTCAATCGCCTGGCGTCCGCCTTCCTCGCGGTCCAGCAGCACCAGGGCGGCGGCAACCCTGCCCCCTTCCGCCTCAATGGCATCAATAGCCTTCAATGTGGAGCCGCCCGTCGTGATGACGTCATCCACCACGACCACGGTATCCCCGGCCTGGAAATTGCCTTCAATGCGGCGGCCGCGTCCATGGTCCTTCGGCTCCTTGCGCACGGTGAACACCTGAAGCTTCTTTTCCGCCCCTTCCAGAGCGCTGGTCATGCCGACGGCCAGGGAAATAGGGTCCGCCCCCATGGTCATGCCGCCGATGGCAGCCACCTCCGGGAAACGGGGCAGAATATCCTCCTTCACCAGCTTCCAGCCCAGAGCGCCCACCAGGGTGGCCCCTACGGGGTCCAGGGCTGTCATGCGGCAGTCCACATACAAGTCGG
This sequence comes from Akkermansia sp. UBA7090, assembly GCF_002493465.1. Classification (NCBI taxonomy): domain Bacteria; kingdom Pseudomonadati; phylum Verrucomicrobiota; class Verrucomicrobiia; order Verrucomicrobiales; family Akkermansiaceae; genus Akkermansia; species Akkermansia sp. UBA7090. The sequence continues at coordinate 46,696 of NZ_DKYW01000016.1, read as the reverse complement.
ACACCTTGCCGGAAGCCAGCGTAAAGGTTCCCGTACGCACGGATTTTTCCAGAAGAATGCTTTTAAGAAGATCGTATTGTTCGCTCATGAAAATAGGGATGAATGAAGTGGTCCGCCGTATATAACAGATACCCTTGGAATAAGCAACGGATAACAGCATGCAAATCTTGACAAAAAGGAGGACAGGCCCCATAACCTGCCTGTCATTTTCCCGTTCCCATGAAATCCGGCATATTGACGCTAGTTTCTATCAGTTCCGCTCTTGTTTCCTGCACATCGTACGAGAGGCCCCCGCTGTTTGACCAAATCGCCGGGAAAATCCAGGGCGTGTCCGGGCGGGACGATTACCTGTCCGGGGTGGGCTCTACCTCCGGCGTCAACACGGACCTGCCTCCGGAAGCCCGTTTGGGCCAGGGATATTGGGACCTGCCGGCGGGCACCCAGGGGGAAAAGCACATCATCATTGACCTCAAGCAGCAGAAAGTCTTCTACTACGTGGGAACCACGCTCGTGGGCGTTTCCCCCATGTCTTCCGGCAAGGAAGGCTACGGCACTCCCAGGGGAACGTACAAAATCATCCAGAAAGACGCCAACTACAAATCCGGCACCTACGGCGTTCTGCGCAGCAAGGCTACCGGAGCCGTCGTCAACGGGGATTACAACGCCAGGTCTGGCGGAGCGCCGGCAGGCACCTACTTCGACCCCGCCCCCATGCCCTACTGGATGCGGATTACGGGGGGCTACGGCATGCACGTGGGGTTTGTCACCGGATATCCGGTCAGCCACGGATGCGTGCGCCTGCCGGAGGACATGGCCAAGACATTCTTTGAGCATACCCCCGTCGGCACCAGGGTCACCATCCGTTAGCCGCTTCCCGTGCGGCGTCGCGCCGCAGGAAGGCCCTGTTCTTACGGGACCCGGCATGTTTCGTATTCCCGCCGTCCGGAAGCTTCCCGGGGTGGTAGCCTCCCCCGTCTCATGGCGCAGCTTCCTCACTCCGGCATTGACAAACGGCCTCGAACCTTTTTGAATATACGGGATCTTTGACCTCTTGATTCGTCATGACAATCCCTCCTCCCCCTGCCCTCCCGCCACATTTCAACATAGGCGGCTACAGCATCACGGCGCTTGTAGAAAGCGGCCCGGACTATCATCTGTACCAGGCTCTTTCCCCGGAAGGCCATACGGTCCTGATACGCGAATTCTGCCCACGGGGCCTCGTCACGCGCGATCTGGCCAGCGGGGAACTGTCTGTCTCTCCGGGATATGAAGCCCAATACTCCCAGGCCTGGGAAGCTTTTGAAACCCAATACGCAGCCAATGCGCAAGGCAAATTCGGAGGGTTAGGCACCGTCCTGTTTCTTTACCCGTTTTCTCCGGCGCAGCCCCAGCCGGCTGTAGCGCATGCCCAGGCTCTCCGCCCCGCCCAAAAACCTCAGCAACCGCAACTGCGGAAACCCGTAGCCGGCGCCCCCATCCCCGGAGCTCCGCTGCCGCGGGTAAAGCGCTCCGGAGGGTTCCCGGTCATCACAGTGATTGTGACCGGGATGCTCGCCCTCTTTGGATTTCTGGGCTACCAGATACTCAAGGATAAAAAGGAACCCGTCGCCAAATCCGTTACTGTGCCGGTAGCGGCTCCGCCCAAGCCCAAACCCAAGCCCGCTCCTCCTGCTCCGGAGCCCGTGGTGGTCGCTCCCGAACCGGAACCCGTAGTGGTCGCCCCCGAACCTGAACCGGAACCCGAACCGGAACCGTCTGCTCCCGACCTTTCCCCCTCCCCGGAAGTCATTGCCATGGAAAAGGCTTTACGGGAGGAAGCTATCGCGTCCAAGGGGAAATTTTCTGAAAAACTGCTGAACAAATATCCCCATTACGCGGAAGCCTACGTGCGCGACTACGTAAAAAAACGCGGAGGCAGTTTTTCTCCGGATTTTGAAAAATGGCTGAAAAACACGAAAAACAACCGTGAAGTCTTCGCCATGTTCTTCCCGCCGGACCCCAGCGTCGCCACCAATGTGGCGTTCATGATTGATGAACTGGGCCTGGAAATGACGGAAAAATATGACCAGCTCGTTCTGGCGTTCGCGGTAGGACGCCGCGAATTCGGCATGGGGGCCTTCGACCTCACCCATCAGGGCCGCTACGTTGACGCCCTGGGCAAGCTGGAAGGCCTCAGATCCTCCGGAGTCATGCCCCCGCCAGCGGACCTGTACTGCGCCGGGAAACCGCCCGTCAACTGGTATGGGAACGCCCCCCGCACCGTGGATGAGGAATGCTACAAAAAGGTGGAAGCTTATCTGGACCGCAAAAAAATCACCCCCAAGCAGGCCTGGCTCAAAAAATACCCCACCGTATCGGAAATCGGGGATTCCGCCATTACGGAAGACAACCTGGCCGGATTTCTGCATGAATACATGTACCGCCACGGCCAGCTGAGGCGCAAGAGGGACCCCTTCCCCACCCCGGTGGAATTCTTCTCCTACCTGGTGGATAAATATGAACATTGCGGCGATTTGCGCGACGTGGACCGCAAGCGTGTGGAATGGACCGGCGTTTCCCTGGAAGGAACGCCCTGGCCGGCCATGATGGCCCTTTCGGAAACGCGCCCCCTGCGTGAGTGCGACAGCGTGTGGGAACGCTACATGGGCCAGCGTGGGCCGACCCGCCTGTGGCTGTACGGCCCCTACCGGTCGGATGACGATAAAGAGCCGCCCATCCTGTTCAGCTTTGACCCGGATCCGGAATGGTCCCGGGAATCCAACGAACGCAAGCTTCATGAAGGCGGCGTGTGCGGCACCATGTCCCTTATCTCCCGCAATTCCCAGATCGCCCGCGGCATCCCCGCCGCCCCCGCCGGACAACCCGGCCACGGCAACCTGATGACCACCCACTTCACCGGCAACGGCTGCTGGCTGAGCGTGGGACAGAGCGTGGACACCCTGAAAGCCACCACGGGATTCTGGTACTTCCGGGATTCCAGCGCGCCGCGCACCGGCAATGCGGAATACCATTCCGGACTGGCCCTGTCCATGAACCTCGACTATGAAAAGTTCATTGACAGCCGCTTCGCCATGAACATTTACAAACTGGCGGGCGCCGGCTCCTCCCCGGAAGAGGCGGCCGACCCCTCCGGCACGCTTCCCAAGGCATTCACGCAGACCGCCATGAGAACTGTGCTCAAAGCCAACCCGTTCTATACGGAAGCCTGGTACACCCTCTTCAAGCAGGAGCCCCAGGACCTCATGGGAGCCACCAAGATGGTGGATGAAGTGAGGGAGGCCCTGCCGGACGGCATGGGCATCAGGAAACTCTGGAAAACGCGCAAATACGTTCCCTCCGTAGGCCGTGGCGACAAAAACGGCAAAGACATGCTGGCCAACCACACCAAGGAATACGTCAACGTACTCTGCTCCGTGATTCTTGAAAACGCTCTGAAGCAGGAATATGATTACAAAACCTTCCAGTGGACCGAACTCATGTCCTGGCTCAAATCCGAATCCAAGCGCAACTCCTACCCGGAACCCCAGGCCGCCTATCAGATCGCGTACGCCAAGGCGCAGGGCACGGACAGGCTTAAAAGGACGGTGGACAGAGGGTTCAAGAAGGCCGCCAGCTTCTACCGGGATGAAAACAATGCGCTGAACGCGCCCAAGGATGTGGACCAGGAAGAAATGTCCTTCTCCCTGGACGCCCTGTGCCAGGCCCTGCCCAAGGAAGAACTGATACCGTGGATGAAAAACATGGTGGACACCTGCCCGGACGGCTTCAAGTATAAGCCCAAGAATAAAAAGGAAACGAAAATCCACCCCTTCTACGACACCCTGACGAAAAACTACATGTCCCTGGCTGACGAATCGGAAAAATCCCGCGTCAAGACGGAGATGAAAGACGCTTCCGACAGGATTCTGGAGCTTTCCCAGAAAAAGAAGGGAGACGGGGAATCATCCTCCGGACGCCGCCGGAGACGCTAATCCCCCCGCCGCCCCAGTTGCACCTTTACGTCCACATTCCCTTCTGTCACCGCATCTGTCCGTACTGTGCCTTCTTCAAGCACACCCCAGCGTCCACGGACATGAAACTTTTCATCCGTGCGCTGGGGCGGGAAGCGGAATCCCGCGCCGCGGCCCTGTCCATGAGCCGCGGAGGGGAAACAGCCACCCTTTACTTTGGAGGGGGGACGCCCTCCATGCTCTCGGACACGCATCTGGGGCGTCTCATGGAAACCCTGGACCGTCTCGTGCCCGTGGACAGGCTGGATGAATTCTCCTTTGAGGCCAACCCCGCCACCTTTACGGAAAAAAAAGTGCGCTTCTGGCGCAGCCTGGGCATGAACCGGGTTTCCCTGGGCGTGCAGTCCCTGGATTCCGGCATCCTGCGTCTGCTGGGGCGCGAACATACCCCGTCCCAGGCGCTGCGCTCCGTGGAAATGCTGAAAAATGCGGGAATGCCCCATATCAACATGGATCTCATGTTCGCCATTCCGGGGCAAACCCTCTCCATATGGGAAGCCACCCTGAAAGAGGCTGTCCGCGCCGGCACGGACCATATCTCCGCCTACAACCTCACCTATGAAGAAGACACGGAATTCTTCCGGAGCCTGCTTCGGGGGGAAAAAAGGCAGGATCCGGATGAAGACGCCGCCTTCTTTGAACTGGCGGAACATGTGCTGGAGGCGGCGGGCATGCGCCACTATGAAACGTCCAACTACGCCCGGGAAGGCTGCCAATCCCCTCACAATATGGCCTACTGGAAGGGAGAGGACTATGTGGGCATAGGCCCCGGCGCGGTCAGCACCATCAACGGCATGCGGTACTCCAACACACGGGACACGGACGCCTACATACGCAGCACGCTGGAAAACGGCCTCCCCCTTTCCGAACAGGAACCCGTCACCGCGGAAGACTACCGCCTGGAACGCATTGCCCTGATGCTCCGGACGGATGAAGGATTGCCGCTGAAATACATTCTGCCGGAATCCCGCCCTCTGCTGGAACAATACCGGGAACTGGGCCTGGCGGACATTTCACCGGAACAAAGGCTCATCCTGAAAGGCCGCGGCCGCCTGCTCGTGGACGCCATCGCGGCGGAACTGTGCTGAAAGCAAATTTTCCCTCCTTTAGAGTTTAGCTGCATCCGGAATCCGGCAGGGACCGGGCGCAGAAACAGCCGGGCACGGGCCATCTACAGACATCCCTGTGGAACGTAATACACAATAACAGCCGCGTATTTAATCAATCTGGAACTGGTGCGCCATTTTTTTCAACCACCAGTCCCGGTGCCGCATTTCATCCCTGCTGCGTTCCAGTTCCCGGAGTTCGCTGCCCCGCAGCCCTCCCTTCATGTACCGTTCATCCAGCTTGCGCGCCTCCATCCGCGTATCCTTCCTCAGGGCCTTGTAAAACTGGGCCCCCGTTACCAGGCCGCCGGCGGCTCCGCTCCGGCCCACCAGATTCATGTAAAGTTTCCTCAACCTGTTGTAATCCTCCACCACCCGGTTGTATTGCAAGGCGGCGTACTGGTAGCGTTCCTTCCAGTCCTCCGCCCCCGGATTGATTAGCCGGTCCTCTACGGAGCCGGGTTCCGGCGCGGGTTCGGGAGGAACCTGGCCGCCGGAAGGCAGCGGCGTAAGCGGCGGAGGCTGGGGAACGGGCCTGCGGCTTGTCCTGGGGACACCGCCGACCGTCACGGAAAGGGGAGACCGTTCCTTCAGCAGGGCATCCACGCGCGCCTGCTCCAGCGTTTCCAGCAGATGGGCGCGCTCTTTCTGCAGGGAGGCATTAGAATCACGCTCTTCAGAAAGGGATTGTTTCAGCGACCGCATGCCGCCGGACATTTCCGAGTAAACCAGCGCATACGCCCCAATGCACCCCAGCAGAAAACCCAGGCCCAGCAAGATTCCCCTTTCCCTCCACGGTCCGGGACTGCGTTCCGGAGCCGGTTCCGGAACATCCGGCTCCGGCCCATGGGAAACAGTCAGGTAGTGTTCCAGGGGGCCCTCGTCAGGCATGGGCTGATTCAGGGTTGGGACGGGAGAAACGTCGGTTCAGGCCTGTTCCGGACGGATGCAGTCCGCGCCGAAATACGGCACAAGCGCTTCCGGAATCCGTATGGAGCCGTCCGGCTGCTGGTAGGTTTCCAGAAGGGCCACGTACAGCCGCGGCAGAGCCGTTCCGGAACCGTTCAGGGTGTGGCAGAACTGGTTCCTGCCGTCGGCATCCTTGTAACGCAGACGCATGCGGCGCGCCTGGTAGTCCGTAAAGCAGGAGCAGGAGGAAACTTCCAGATACTGACCCTGTCCCGGAGCCCATACTTCAATATCATACGTCTTGGCGGAGGAAAAGCCGAGGTCGCCCGTGCAAAGTTCAATCACGCGGTAGTGAAGCCCCAGCTTCTGAAGAATGGATTCCGCATGGCCGCGGAGCACTTCCAGCTCCCGGAAAGAGTCTTCCGGCTTCAAAATCTGCACCAGTTCCACCTTGTCAAACTGGTGGACGCGGATCATGCCGCGGTTGATGCGGCCGGCGCTTCCGGCTTCCCGGCGGAAGCAGGGCGTGTACGCGGCCATCTTGATGGGCAGGTCGCTTTCCTGTAAAATGGTATCCCGGTACAGGTTGGTGACCGGAACTTCCGCCGTGGGGATCAGGAACATCTGCTGGTCTTCCGTGCCGTACATGTCTTCCTCAAATTTGGGAAGCTGGCCGGTGCCTTCCATGCACTCCCTCTTCACCACAAACGGAACGCCCACTTCCTGATAACCGTTTTCCACGGTCTGCGTATTCAGCAGGAAGTTGATCAGGGCGCGTTCCAGACGGGCGCCCGCCCCGCGGTACACCACAAAACCGGAGCCCGTAATCCGCGCGCCGTCTTCAAAGGAAATCATGCCCAGATTCGCGGCCAGTTCCACATGGTCCTTCGGGTTTTCAATAGCGGGCTTTTCTCCCCACAGCTTGATTTCCGGGTTGGCCGTTTCATCCGCGCCCACAGGGCATTCCAGATGCGGCAGGTTGGGAATGTTCATCAGCAGGGAGTTGAGCTGGGCCGCATTTTCCTCCGCGACACGGTCCAGTTCCCGGATGCGGTCCCCGATTTCGCGCACGCGCGCTTCAATGGAGGACGTGTCTTCCCCCTTCTTTTTGAGCATGCCGATCTGCTTGGAGGTGGCATTGCGCTCGGACTGCAAGGCCTGCTTTTCCGTTTCGGCATTGCGGCGCGCCTCATCGCAGGCCAGAACGTCATCAACAAGCTTCCACGCGTCGCCGCTGCGGGGCTTTAACCGCGCTTTCACTTCTTCCGGATTTTCTCGTATTACACGGATGTCGAGCATAACGCGCACAGATTGCACTCCATCCCCCCGCCACGCAAGCCAAATGAACGGCCCTTCATGGAAAAACTGCACATGCCATAACGTGCCTTTGGGGTCGGAGCGCCGCGGTTATTGTGGAAAATTCAGATGAAAGGCATCAAGATTGCCGTCATCTGTGACTGGCCGGAAAACTCTTCTTCCCTTCCCAAGCCGCCGTTTTTGAAAAACGGCGGCTTTTTTACGCCATCTTTCCCCGTAAGAAAAACTTCCCGGACCTGCCCCCGCTGCCGCTCCAAGGATTCCTCGGAATACATCAACCGGGCAGAGGGGCGGGGCAGGTTCACCTGCCCCAGCGTTCCGTAATGCCGCCGTAAGAGTCTATGCGGCGGTCGCGGAAGAAGGGCCAGATGCGGCGGTGGTCTTCCAGCGCGTCCAGATCCAGGTCCGCGTACAGGATGGTTTCATCGCTGACGGGGGCCTTCGCGATTACCTGTCCATAATAGTCCGCCACAAAGGACTGCCCCCAGAATTCGCTTTCCCCTTCCGTCCCCACGCGGTTGACGGCGCAGACGTAGCAGCCGTTGGCCACGGCGTGGCCGCGCTGCACGGTTTCCCAAGCGCAGTGCTGCTGTTCCCCCAGCAGGGGCTTTTCCTCCGGCAGCCAGCCGATGGCCGTGGGGTAGAAAATGATTTCCGCCCCCTGCATGGCCGTCAGACGGGCGGCTTCCGGGTACCACTGGTCCCAGCAGATGAGCACGCCGATGCGGCCGAATCTGGTGTCGAACGCCTTGTAGCCCAGGTCGCCGGGGGTGAAGTAGAATTTTTCTTCAAAGCCGGGGTCCTGCGGAATGTGCATTTTGCGGTACATGCCCAGAAACGAGCCGTCCGCATCCACCACCCAGGCGGTATTATGGTAAAGCCCGGTAGCGCGCTTTTCAAAGCCGGAGGCCACAATCACCACGCCCAGTTCCGCCGCCAGTTTCCGGTGGGCTTCCGTCAATTCCCCGGGAACAGGTTCCGCCAGGTTAAATAAATCGCATTCCTCCGTCCTGCAAAAGTATTCCGTAGTAAAAAGTTCCTGGGTGCAAACGATCTGCGCGCCGTTGGCGGCGGCTTCACGGATGGCGGCTTCCGTCTTCTCCTTGTTTACGGAAGGCCGGGCATCTGCGGACAGTTGAATGAGTGCAATTTTCGGCATGCCCCTTCCTTACCCCGTTTCCCTGCCCATTCCAAGCAGGGAAAATGAACGCGGCGCGATTATTTGGTGGAAAACGGCCCGGAAAGTGCTATGAAATTGCAATATGGAACCCGCCACCCCCACTCTGCCCGACGACGACGTAGCCGCCATTGACCGCCTCGGCGCCATTTACAAGGAGCTTTCCTCGGAATTGAGCAAAATGATCATTGGCCAGCAGCGCGTCGTGGAGCTGCTGAGCATCGCCCTGTTTTCCCGCGGCCATGCCCTCCTGATGGGCGTTCCGGGCCTGGCGAAGACGCTGCTGGTCAGCTCCGTGGCAAAAACGCTGGACCTCAGTTTCAACCGCATCCAGTTCACGCCGGACCTGATGCCCGCGGACATTACCGGCACGGACATCATTCAGGACGATTCCGCCGGCGGCAAGCGCCAGTTCGAGTTCATCAAGGGCCCCGTGTTCGCCAACATCGTGCTGGCGGACGAAATCAACCGCGCCCCCGCCAAAACCCAGTCCGCCCTGCTGGAGGCCATGCAGGAGCGCCGCGTCACCGTCATGGGCCGCACCTTCACCCTGCTGCCTCCCTTCTTCGTGCTCGCCACCCAGAACCCCATTGAGCAGGAAGGCACCTACCCCCTGCCGGAAGCCCAGCTGGACCGCTTCATGTTCCTGATTGAAGTGGATTACCCCACGGAAGAGGAGGAAATGCGCATCGCCCGGGAAACCACCGGAACCAGGAGCGAGGAGCTCAGGCACATCCTTTCCGGGGAGGAAATCCTCTTTTACCAGGATCTGGTGCGTCGCGTTCCCGTTCCGGAGCATATTTACGAGTATGCCGTGAAACTGGTGCGCGCCACCCGCCCCACCCTGGCAACTTCCCCGGAATGGGTAAAGCAGTATGTGGCCTGGGGCGCAGGCCCCCGCGCCGTCCAGTTCCTGATTCTCGGGGCCAAGACCCGCGCCGCTCTCCAGGGCAGCTACATCGTCCGCAGGGAAGACATAGACGCCATTGTGGAACCCGTGCTGATGCACCGCGTGGTCACCAACTTCGCCGCGGAATCCCAGGGCATCACGCCCCGTAAGGCCGTGGCGCGCCTGGCGGCGGAAATCTGACCGCCGTCCCGGCATCCTCCATTCCCTTTCCCTGCCCCATGAAATACCTGAATCACAACCTGCTCAGCCGCCTGGGGAACCTTCCCCTGGAAGCGCGCCACAGCATGACGGGAAACGTATCCGGCCGCCACAGAAGCGCCAGCCGCGGCTCCTCCGTGGAGTTTGCGGAGTACCGCAAATACGTGGCCGGAGACGATACGCGCCGTCTGGACTGGAAAGCGTATGCCCGGTCGGACAGGTATTACATCAAGGAGTTTGAAGCGGATACCAACCTGCGCGCCTACATCGTCATGGATCTTTCCGGCTCCATGAATTATCATCCGGAGCAGGTGGAAACCAAGTACATGCGCGCGTGCAGGCTGGCGGCCAACCTGGCTTACATCGCCATCCGGCAGGGAGACGCCGTGGGGCTGAGTTTTGCCCGGCAGACGAAGGACGGCGCCACGCTGCACATCCCCGCCTCCCGCCGCCCCGCCCACCTGAACGTGCTCATCAGCCAGATGGACACGCATTACCCTAAAGGGGAAACCGTCCTTCCCGATACCCTGCATGAACTGGCGGAACGCGTCGGCCGCCGCGCCCTGGTGCTGATTTTTTCAGACCTGTTCACAGATACGGCGGAGCTTAAAAACGCCCTCCGCCACCTCCATTTCCGCAAGCATGACGTCGCCGTCTTCCATCTGGTGGACCAGCAGGAAATAGATTTTGACTTTGACCGCCCCATCCGCTTCGTGGACATGGAAGGCGGCGGCTCCCTGATTACGGAGCCGGACCTTATCGCGGACGAGTACCGGGCGATCGTGGCCAATTATCTGGAAGAAACGCGCCGGATCTGCACGGATATCAACGCGGACTACCGCCTGGTCAGAACCGGAGATTCCCTGGAAGACGTGCTGACTGGCTTCCTGATGGGACGGCAGAAAAAGAAAACGGCCGGATAAAAGCCCGGCTGTCTCACGGAACGGTTGATTGCCCCGCGGAACGGATGCAGGATGCCCGTGCGCTCCCCGGATTTGCAGGCAGCGTCCGTTTTCATCTCTTTCCCTCTTCTTTCCATCGTGGACGTACCCGTTAAAATGATTGTGGGCCTGGGCAACCCGGGCAGAACCTATGAAGACACCCGCCATAACGCGGGGTTCATGGTGCTTGACCGCCTGGCCGCCCGGTGGGGCGCCGCGTTCAAGGCGGACAGGCAGCGCAAGTGCGAGGCGGCGGCCGGCCCCGGCGTTCTGCTGGTGAAGCCCTCCACATTCATGAATGAATCCGGCCTGTGCGTGGGCCCCATGATGCGGTTCTTCAAACTGGACCCCCGCAGCGTGTTCGTCATCCATGATGAAGTGGATTTCCCCCTGGGCGTGATGAAACTGCGGGAAAAAGGCTCCGCAGGCGGCCACAACGGCATGAAATCCCTCATCGCCCACATGGGCACCCAGGAATTCCCTCGCCTCCGTTTCGGCATCGGCCAGCCCCGGGGCAAAGGGGAAATGACAGGGCACGTGCTGGGCAAGTTCCGCCCGGAGGAACGCGAGCTTCTGGACGTGACGCTTGCCAAGGCGGCGGACGCCGTCCTGTACGCCATGGAACACGGCATCACCAGGGCAGGCAACATTTTCAACGCCGTTCAAGGCTGACCGCCGCATGAAAGGCCGCTCCCGCCTGCGCCATGGCGCATGCCTTCTTTTTTCGCCCGCCCTTCATGTACGGTATTGCTAAACAAACGGGAATCCGTTAGGATTTTCGCACGTTTTCCCTTTCCTCGGGATTAATCCTGCTTCATCTTCATGGCTGAATTAAGTTCACAAGCTCCCCGCAGGCACATGCAGGCCAACAAAAGGCGGAACCCCAAGGCAAAGCCCAGGGAACGATTCTGGAGCTTTATCCGGAAGCTGGCTCTGTGGTGCCTGGTGATGGCGGTTATCGGCGCGGCCGTGGGATACTTCGGATTCATGATGGCCTGGAAACGCTATGACAACTGGGCGGCGGAATTTGACCTGGAACGCATCAATGACCTGGAAAAGCCCAGCATTATTTATGACCGGAACGGGGAGGAAATAGGCCGCATTTATGTGGAAAACCGCAGCTACGTCACGCTGGACAAAATCTCCCCCGCCATGATTAATGCGCTGATTGCCCAGGAAGATTCCCGCTTCCGGGAACATCCGGGTTATGACTTCCTGGGGATTCTGCGGGCAGGCCGGGAGTATATCCACAACAGCGGGGACGCCAACCAGGGAGCCTCCTCCATCACCCAGCAGCTTGCCAGAAATGCGTATGACCTGAAAAACCGGGCCAAAGCCAGGAATGAGGGCAGCTTTGGCCGCAAATTCGTGGAAATAGCGCTGGCGCGCCGCATTACGGAACGGTACAGCAAAGACCAGGTGCTGGAGTTTTACCTGAACCGCGTTTACTTCGGCAGCGGGTTTTACGGCATCCGCGCCGCTTCCCTGGGCTACTTCGGCAAAGAACCGGCGGACCTGACCACGCGGGAGGCAGCCTCCATCGCCGCCCTGATCAAGAACCCGAACGGGCTTTCCCCCCTGAACAATCCGGCAAGCAACCTGAAATGGCGCAACCATGTGCTCAACCGCATGGCCAAAGAAAAATACATTACGCCGGATGAAGCGGAACGCCTCTCCGCCATGGACCTGGGGCTGAACCCCAAGCCGCTGAAACGCGGCGTCTCCCACATTTACGACCGCATTTCCTCAGAAATCACCGCATACCTGGGGGAGGAACGCGTCAATGCCGCCGGGCTTAAAATTTACACCACCATTGACAGGCAGCTTCAGGAAGTTACCGGAAAAGCTCTGGAACAGGCCCTGGAAAACGTTGAAAAACATCCGGACTACCGTCATCAGAAGGCCGCAGACTACCACAGCGGTTCCGCGAACAAGCCGCGTTATCTGGAAGGAGCGCTGCTGGTGGTGGACAACAAATCAGGCGCCGTCCTGGCCTACCACGGCGGCAGGGATTACACCAGGCGCCAGTATGACGCCATCAAGGATGGAGCCCGCCCCACCGGCACCGCAATCCTCCCCTTCCTGTACGCTACAGCCTTTGACACGGGAAAAAGCCCCGTCACCCGCATCCTGGACGATGCCATTGACAACCGCCTGACGGGCATCGGCGGCTCGGAAGGAATCCTGGGGGAATGGGGAGCGGAAAACTCCAAAAACCGTTATGAAGGCATGATTACCGCCCACCGCGGCCTGTCCGCCTCCAAAATTGCCGCCTCCCTGCGCATGGGGATGGACATGGGCACGTCACCATTCGTCAAGAAGCTGACGGATTTCGGCATTCGCAAGCCCGTGAGGGAAGCGGGAAGCACGGAAGTCAATCCCATTTACCGCCCCAAGATTTTCGTGGGCACGGAACCTGCCTCCCTGAAAGAAATGACGCTGGCCTACACCGCCATCCCGAACGGAGGCTCCCGCCCCCAGGATATTTACTATCTGGACAGGATAGAAGATGAAGACGGCCAGCTGATCTGGGAATCCACCCAGGCGATTGAAACCAGAAACAATGCCCAGGTGCGGAAGGGGGCCACGTCCACCGCCACGGCTTTCCAGCTTCACAACATTCTGAATTCCTCCCTGAAAAACGGTTCAGCCCGGCGCGTGGCCCCGCATCTGCCGAAAAACTTCAAGGGCGGCGTGAAAACGGGCACCACGTACGACTTCGCGGACAACTGGCTGTTTGGCTATGACAGCCGCGTTACCTGCGGCATCTGGGTAGGCTTCCTGGAAGGGAAAAAACCCATCTATCACGGAGCTTTCTCATCAGACACCTGCGCTTCCGTGCTGGGCGCCGCCATCACGGAAGCGGAACGCCTGTTCCCCGCCGGGGAACTGCTCCCGCCCCCCAGCGTGGAAAGGGTGGAAATCTGCCTGACCACCGGGAAAAGGGCCACGCACAGCTGCTATGACATTGACCCGTCGGATAAAAAATACCGCCGCCACACCATATTCGAGTACCTCCGCAAAGGGGATTCCAGCCTGCCCTTCTGCGACCTCCACGGGGAGGACATTTCCGCGCCCGTTTCCACCTTCACGGCCCAGAACCGCATTCTTCCCCTGCCGCCCATCCTGCCCACCAGGCCCATCCTCCAGGGAGACGATCCCTACCACACGGAGCTGAACCAGGTCCCGGCCAACCGCAGCTTTGAGCTGCTGGGGGCTGGCGAAAACGTGCCGGAAGCCCAAGCCCTTTCCGCAGATCCCGTTTCTCCGGACCATACGGATACGAGCATTACGCTGCCGGCGCCCAAACCCATTACCATTCCCGTCCCGGAATTCATCCACCTGTAACTTTTTCCCCTCATGCCCTCCCCATCCCAGGATACGGTAGCCTGCACATGCCCGTCATGCGGCAATCTCTTCGCCGTGAAGGCGTCTTTTCTGGGACGCCAGGTAAAATGCCCCATCTGCACCGCTTCAGTCACAGCCACGCCGGAAGAACAGCCCAACCTGGAAACGGAAGAACAGGATGCCGTCACGGCCGTCAAACGGGAAGAAGCGCATTCAGCATCCCCGGGCCGGATGCCTGAAGCCGCAGAAAAAGCGCCCGGAACTCCGGCTCCTGCCGCCGGGACGCCGCACCCCTCCACGGACGCCGCGCCGCGCGCACCGCTTGCACCCAAGAAAAAGACGGACAAACGGGCCATTTCCGTTCACGCGCCTTCCCTTCCCGGTCCCGCCGGCCCCACCACAAAAATCCGCAAACGGAAAGAGGAAAACGCCGCTCCGGCCATCGCCGCTCCGCGCAGCGCCTCCCTGGCCCCGGAAGAGCCGGAATACCAGCCCACCGCCGCGGACATCGCGTGTAGCGAACGCCGGGCCACCTGGCATATCTGGCTTTTTGTCTCAGGGTTGATTCTGTTGCTTCTGGGCATGTTCATGTTCCTGCGCGGGAGGGATATGGAAGCGGCAAGTTCCCAAATCCTGAATATCTCAGACCGCTTTGTGGATCATGAAGCGCTTTTCTCGCAGGAAGTGAATAAAGACCTGCTGGAAAAATTGCAGCAGAGGGAACGGCAATACCGGCTCATAGCCCATTCCCGCAGGGAGGAAGACCGGAAAGCGGAATCCATTTCCCCCCATATCACGGCAGCCATGAATGAACTGGCCCTCTACTGCATGGCGGGATCGGACGAAGAGAGGCTCAACCACGTCATGAATCCCGCCGCCGTGGCTCCCAAAATGGCCTATTGGGCCTCCTACGGACAATACAAGGATTATCTGCCCCAGGAAGCGGGCAGGAGCTCCAAGAACGGAGACCTGCTTCAGATTTCCGTGCTGATGGACGACAACATGATCCGCCCGGCGATTTTCCTGTATGACCGGGATTCCGGCAAATGGAAGCTGGACTGGGAAGCCTGGGAAGGCTATTCCCCCATAACTCCGGCGGAACTGGAAGCTGAAAAACCCTCCTCCCCCGTCCCTGTCAGAATAACCCTGAGCATGTCCGGCATCTACCAGCCGCCCTTCCTGGAGGAATCCTCCGCGGAAAGCTACCGCAACGCGTCTTACCTCAATTTCTCCCTTGAGTTCCCCAACGGGGAACGCGTGAACGCGTATGTGGACAGGTATTCCCCGCTGGCCCTGGAACTGATCAGGCTGCTTCACAACGGCCCCGTGCGCGCCTGCGTGCTCATTCATTACCCGGCAGACCTGCCCGGCAACCGGGCCGTGCTGATTGACCGGCTCCTGCACTCCGGTTGGATGAGCGACGCCACCCGCAAGCTTCTTCCCACCAATAACTGAAAACCAAGAACCGGTTCCCGCTTTCCATGAGTTCCAAAGCATTAGCGCAAACACAGGATAAAGCCCTCCAACTCAACCTGGCTTCCACCATCTACGGCACCTTCGCGGAAATCGGCGCCGGACAGGAAACGGCCAACTGGTTTTTCCGGGCCTCCGGAGCCGCCGGAACAGTGGCCAAAACCATCTCCGCCTATGACATGACCGTCAGCGACACCCTGTACGGGCCGGTCAAGCGCTACGTTTCTGAAGAACGCCTCAAGGGCATGCTGGACTATGAGTTCAGCCAGCTCATCAACCGCCTGGGCCCCCAGCGCGGCAAAGACACCCGCTTCTTCGCCTTCTGCAATACGGTAAAAGTCAAGGGCTACCGGGACAACGGCCCCTGGCACGGCTGGATAGGGGTGCGCTTCCAGCTGAAACCGGAGGCAAAACCGTCCGACCTGATTATCCACGTCCGCCTGAACGACCCGGACCACGACCGCCAGATGAAGGACCTGGGCATCCTGGGCGTCAACATCCTGCACGCCGTCTTTTTCAAAAGGGACCGTCTGGAGGAATTCATTGAATCCCTGGTGGACAACCTGGACCCCCGGCTGGTGGAAATAGACGTCGTCCGTTTTGAGGGCCACGGCTTTTCCATGGTGGACAACCGCCTGTTCGCGCTCCAGCTTGTCCAATCCGGCCTGACGCCGGCCACCCTGTTCCTGGCAAACGGCCAGGTGGCCCAGGCGGCGGATGTGCTGTACAAGCGCCCCATCGTGCTGATGAGGGGCAGTTTCAACCCCGTCTGCAATCTGCATCTGGAAGTCATGGCCCAGGTGAAAAAAACCTTCCTCTCCCACATCAATGAGACGCAGGCGGACCGCTGCATGGAAATTTGCGAAATATCCATGAACAACCTGCTCCGCGGCGATGATGTGGACCACCTGGAATTCCTGGACCGGGCGGACAGCCTCAAGGCTCTCGGCAAAAACGTGCTGATTACCAAAATGGCCCGTTTCGACAACCTTTCCGGGCTGCTCGCGCGCTACACGCGGGAGCCCATTGCCATCGCCCTCTCCATCGGCCTGCTGAATGAGCTGTTCAAGGAAAAATGGACGGAGGATATTCCGGGCGGCATCCTGGAATCCTTCGGCCGCACCTTCCAGAACAAAACGCGCCTGTACGTCTCCCCGTGGCTCAACCGCAAATCCGGCGAATTCGTCACGGCACGCACCTTCCGCGCCCCGGAACAGTACGTGCACCTGTACCAGCACTTCCTGGCGAACGGCCTGGTGGTGGACGTCCCCTTCTTCAATGAATTCCTGCTGCGCCATACGCCGCGGGACATCCAGCGCATGATCGCCGCGGATGAAGACGTCTGGAAAACGCTGGTTCCCGGGGAAGCGCACCGTTCCGCCCTCCATTTCCGGTAACGTGTTTGAAAAAAAAGGGCTCCCGACCTTTGGGAGTCGTTTTTCGGCAGCGGATTACATTCCGGTGCATGTCGGATTTCTCTCAATCGTGGTAAAAACAGGGAAAACGGCTCTGTCCTGGCTTGAAACAGACGATCATAGAAAAGTTCCAATTTTATTAAAAGGCTTTCCATGAAAAAATAACGTTGACTCCGGATATGTAAATCATCATATATAGCGTGGAAACGCAAATAGCGCGTTCCTGATCAACACTATTAATAATCATGAAAAAATCTCTCCTTCTTTCCATTCTTGCTCTCTCCCTAACGGGTATGGCTTCCGCCGCTTCGTTTATTTTTGAGGAAAGCCAATGGACATGGAATAACACCACCGGCACTCTGGATCTTGGAGAAGCCGCTCTGACTGGCCTTCAAGACTGGACGCTGAGCGCAACCATCTCCCTCAACGGTACAAGTGGAAATACTTGGGGAAGCACCTTGCTGGCCTCCGGAGCCAACCCCACAGCAGATTCTTTCCCGAACGGATTCCAGTTTTACATGTCCAACACCAATGGTCTGGTGACCAAAGGCATTCCCAGCAGTGACTCCGGAGGAGAGATGACCTACGGCACTACAGCGTTTAAAACGGGTCTTATCACCATTGACATGGCCTACGATTCGTCTGCAAAATCCCTAACGTGGACCGTTTATACCCAAGGGGACAACACGGAGGAAAAACTCCTGTATGCCACTGCTACCCGCACGGAGTTGAATTCTTTTTTCCAAAACGGTCAGATCACGCAGCTGAGTTCCATGTTAAACAAAGACAACAGTTCTCCCTCTACTATTCAGTCCGTCTCCATCAATATTGTTCCCGAACCGACTACAGCCGTTATGGGATTGTTAGGCATTGTTGTTCCGGCCATGCGCCGCAGGCGTCGTTCCTGACCGATACCGACCAAGTTGTGTGAAGGAAAACCAAATTTTTCCTTATTCCACCCCTGGCATCCCGTCTCACGCTGCAGAAAACTGTCTCCCGTTCCGCCTCTCCCGAGGGGGACGGGATATTTTTTCCACAGCTCAGCCTGATCAGGAAAACTTAACAATTCCGTAAGATTGTCTTGCCATAAGGCGGGAATCTCATTAAGGTCTCCGAGTTCCATTTTTATCATGAATACCATTATTATCGGCTCCCAATGGGGCGACGAAGGCAAGGGCAAAATGATCGATTTCCTGACGGAATCCGCCGACGTGGTGGCACGCGGCCAGGGCGGCAACAACGCCGGCCATACCGTAATCGCCAATGGAAAGAAATACATTCTCCACCTGGTTCCCTCCGGCATCCTGTGGCCGGACAAGCTTTGCGTCATCGGTAATGGCGTGGTGCTGGACCCCATCGGCCTGGTGGAGGAAATCAAGGAACTCCGCGGCCAGGGCGTGACCATTACAAAAGACAACCTTCTCATCTCCGACCGCGCCCACGTCGTGCTCCCCTTCCACAAGGAAATGGACGCCGCCCAGGAATCCGCCCTCGGCAAAAAAGCCATCGGCACCACCAAGCGAGGCATCGGCCCCACTTACGCGGACAAGGCGCGCCGCATCGGCGTGCGCATGGCGGACATGAGGGACCCCGGGATTTTTGACGAAGTGCTGCGCCGCCGCATCAAGATGGCGAATGCGGAAATGGAACGCATGGGCCTTCCCGCCATGGATGAAGAAAAAATGGTGGCGGAAGTAAGCGCCGCCGCGGATGTGCTGCGCCCCCACATTACCAACACCATTCCGGTTATGCACGACGCCGTGGCCTCCGGAAAAAGCATTCTTTTCGAAGGGGCCCAGGGAGCTTACCTGGATGTGGACTTCGGCACCTACCCGTTCGTCACCTCCTCCAATACCTCTTCCGCCGGCGCCTGCACCGGCACGGGCGTTCCCCCGCACAAGATTGACCGCATCATCGGCGTCTGCAAGGCCTACACCACCCGCGTGGGGGCAGGCCCCTTCGTCACGGAGGATGAAGACATCTCCAACCATCTGCACAGCATGGGCCGCGAATTCGGCGCCACTACGGGCCGCCCCCGCCGCTGCGGCTGGGCTGACGGCGTGCTGCTGCGCTTCTCCGCCATGTTCAACGGTTTTGATGAAATGGCCATGACCAATCTGGACGGTTACGACAAGTGCCCGGAAATCAAAATCTGCACGGGCTACGATCTGGACGGGGAAATCCTGGCCTACCCGCCCGCCACGGTGGACGAATGGGAACGCTGCAAACCCGTGTATGAAACGGTGCCCGGCTGGATGCAGGATATTTCCGCCTGCCGTTCCTGGGAAGAAATTCCGGAACAGGCCAAACGATTCGTCAAGCGCATGAGCGAGCTCATCGGCTGCCCCGTCACGACCGTGGGCGTAGGCCCCGACCGCGAACAGACGATCGCCGTGCAATAAGCCTCGGCAGATCTTGATGATTTCCTTCAGAGCAGTCCCGCCATAACGTGCGGGACTGCTTTGTTATGTTCAGGGTAAAAAGACAAAACACGCATTTCAACGCTTTCTCCGCAACCATGTCTCCGCGGCAACGGACATATGGGAAAAATCTATTTTTCCGCACCGCATCTCTGCGTGAAGCGCGGCAATGCCTTCAACAAGGCCTTCAGGATGGATGCAAACGGCATCCCTGCCTCTTCCAGATCAGGGAGAAAAAGAAAATCCATATCATCCGCAACGGTCCGGCAGAAAACGCGGCGCAACAGGCCTGGGAAAACCAGGCGTGAAATTTCCGGAAACAGGTTCGCAAACATGGCCATTTCCCACCCGGCAATAAAAAAGGAGGCGGGATTTTTCCCGCCTCCTGCAAAAAACAACAATGACTTACGCGGCTCAGGCGCGTCTGCGGCGCATCATCAGGGCAGCCAGACCAATCAGGCTGAGGGATGCCGTAGCCGGTTCCGGAACGGCAGCCGCCGCAATGGCGCTAAGGTTGGCTTCCTGGGAAGCGTCAGCCCGCAGCGTGGTATTATCTACGACGAGGTACTTGACGTAATCCGTGCCATAGGTGAATGAAGTCAGGGGGCCGAAAGTGTTCGTTCTCAAACCCGACTCATTCCCTCCATAGGTAGAGGCAGTCCCTTCGGAATCAACCAGGGTCAGATAAGTCCAGGTGCCGGTGCTGGTAATTTGATAAGTAACAGCGATGGACTCATAAGTGTTGTTGGCGAACAGCTGCCCCAGTCCCGAACTCAGGTTGACCGCAGAACCATTGACGGGACTGATCGCGCGGGTGTAACTCGTACCTTGCCAGGAGCCGTAGAGGCCCGCGTTGGGAGTGGTCCCGATGCCCAGGCCTATCTTATTATTGTTGGCCGAGAAAATAGTTCCGGAGACGTCGCCTGCCAGAATGGCGCTTTGGAAAGCCTGAGCGTCCAGAGCCATCGTCACGGAGAAATTGCCGTAACCGGAGTTGATTCCTTCCGTCAGGGTGTATGATCCGCCGGCCAGCTGCAATGCATTGGAATCCAGAGTAAGGACGGGCTCCCCGTAGGCCAGGGTAAACAGAGACGCTGCAACCAGCGTAATAAATGCCGTTTTCATGTGCTGTAGTAAACGATAAAAATGGAAAGGAAGCGGTCTTATTTCTTCCTGACGCTTGGTGTAACGGATTAGAAATCCGGGTTAGTGAATCAATGGCGTGAAAAAAATAATAAATATATCTCATTCAATAGAATACAAAAATTTTTAACGAAATGTTTTTGATGAAAATATCTGTATGCGCGGCGGGCAGGGTTGGTCAAATCCATTTCCTGTGAAAAAATAGTATTGACTGCGGATTTCTAATCCGCGCCTCATTCGGGCTCTTTTCAGGGGATATTGTTGCATGACTTTTTTCCGCCCGAGAAAAATCCCTCCATGTTCATCTTAATCATATTTTGCTTATTTTCAAATAGGAACACCTTAAAAAAACTGACTTGAACAACTGTTCAAAGATGCGGCTCTCAAGCTATTCGCGTCAGCATCGGGCGGAGTTATGATACTTCCGGGAAAAGTCTTGTCTGACTGTCCATATGAGACATGTCATTCTTCCTTCCGCGTGCGCCGTCGCCGTCGCGGCCTCCTGCCACCCCGTCCTCGCCCAACAGGCGGCTCCCGCCGCGGCTGCCCCTGCCTACCTGAACACGGAACGCGGCCTGCGCGTGAAAACCCTGGAAGGCAGGGAAATAAGCCCCAGCCTGATAAAAGGAATGCGCCCGGAAGAACAAATCACCAGAAGGACGCCCGGCGTCCCCACCAGGCCCAGCGTGCTGCTCCAGCATGAGGGCAGGCCCTCCGCCCCCGGCATGGAATGGTTTGCGGCCAGGCCGCTCAAGATGATGCCGTATCTGGACAGTTCCTACGTCTTCGGCAATACCTGCGCGGAACCGGACGCCTGGATACGGGAAGACGCGATTTCCACCGGAGCGCAGAAGCTCAAAACCGCCCTTTCCAGGTACGGCATCACTTATTCCGCCCAGTTCGGATTCAATTACACGGGGCTGACGGGCGGCGGCCTGAACGGAAAAACGGATTTCCCCTCCTACAATGGCTCCCTGCTGACCAATATCACCCTCTTCCGCAATCACTCCACGGGCAGCGGCCTGTACCTGGCCTCCGAATTCGATTTCGGCAACGGCTTTGACTTCAATGAAGGCAGCCAGGGCCCCCAAACCACGCTGGGTTCCCTCCAGAACCCCACCAGTTCCTTCCAGGGCCCGCACCCCCACCTGAGCAATCTGAGCCTGGCATGGGTGGGCGCGGGGGGAAGGCTCCTGCTGATGGCGGGACAGCTGGACACCACCAACTACATGGACCACAACGCCTACGCCAATTCCCACAACAATAACCTCACCAACAGCGTTTTCGGCAATAATCCCGTACTCCCCCTGACGGATAATTCCCTGGGGTTCCATTTCGCGTGGCAGCCCACTACCTCCTTTTACGTGATGGGCGCCACCGCCGCCAATAACATGACCCAGAATCACAATCCTTTCCGGAACCTGAATTCCGACAACTGGACGAACGTGCTTGAATTCGGCTACATCGCGGAAGATTTCTGCAACATGGGCCCCGGCGTGTACCGCCTCCAGCCCTTTTTCACCACCAGCAACGGAGAAAACGGGGGCGGCGTGGCCGTGAACTTCCAGCAGCAGCTGGGCCGCGGCAGCCACCTGGGGTGGTTCTTCCGCGGCGGCTGGGCAAGCGATGACGCCGCCACGCTGACCGGCGTGCGCTGCGCGGCCACCACGGGGCTGGTGCTTCTCTCCCCCTTCCGGGGAAAAGGCGCTTCCAATGACGGCTACCTGGGCCTCGGCCTCCTCTGGCAGCAGGGGGCCAAAAAGAACGGCCCGTACGTGAACAGGAATGAATACGGCATTGAATTGACGTACGTGGCCCAGGTGACGCCCACCATGACGCTCCAGCCTGATATTCAGCTTGTCAAGAATCCCGTCAATGGCCGCCGGGGGCAAACGGCGGTGGTTTTCCAGATCCAGAACGTCTGGTCCTGGTAAACGCCCTCCCGGAAAATTGGAAAATATTGATCGCATTTCCCGGAAATCCTGTCTAAATGGAAATGTTCTTATTTGGACCACGCACATGAAGCGCACTCAGCAACCTTCCATGCAGGAGGCGGAGCAGGCCTCCCTGAATCATGAGATTTTAACTACATG
This sequence comes from Akkermansia sp. UBA7090, assembly GCF_002493465.1. Classification (NCBI taxonomy): domain Bacteria; kingdom Pseudomonadati; phylum Verrucomicrobiota; class Verrucomicrobiia; order Verrucomicrobiales; family Akkermansiaceae; genus Akkermansia; species Akkermansia sp. UBA7090. The sequence goes on along the minus strand of NZ_DKYW01000016.1, from coordinate 24,236 downwards.
GCGTCCCGGGGAGACTCTGGGGGAACACATGGAGCGCCGCGGCGTCAGCCGGCGCGAATTCAACAAATGGTGCCTGAAAATGATCTCCCTGATGGGCGTCGCCACGGTGACGGGCGGCGTTTCCAACGCCCAGGAGATTGCGGATAAAATGGCCGCATTGAAACGGCCCGTAGTCGTCTGGCTCCAGCTCCAGGAATGCACCGGATGCCTGGAAAGCACCATCCGCAGCTATAACGAGGAAATCGGGGACATGGTGCTTTCCGCCGTCTCCATGCCTTACGTGGAACTGCTGATGGCCCCTTCAGGGGAGGCCGCCAACCAGGCTCTGGAAGACGCGGTCAGGGAGCCCCACATCCTCGTCATCAACGGGTCCGTCCCGGTCCATGACGGCGGGGTGTACTGCACTATAGCCGGGGATACCGTGGAAAACATGCTGCGCCATTGCGCGGAAAACGCCTCCTATATCCTGGCCGTGGGCTCGTGCGCGTACTTCGGCTCCATCCAGGCCGCGCGCCCCAACCCTACCGGGGCCGTGGGCATCCGGGACATCCTGACGGACCGCACGGTCATCAACGTGCCCGGCTGCCCGCCCATCGGGGACGTGATTACGGCCGTCATCATGTACATCCTTACGTTTGACCGCGCCCCGGAATGCGACCAGGAGTCTCGCCCGCTGATGGCGTACGGCACCCGCATCCACAATAATTGCCCGCGCCGCGCCCATTTCGACGCCGGACAGTTCGTCAACGTGTTTGACGACGAGAACGCGCGGGAATGCTTCTGCCTGTACAAGGTGGGCTGCAAGGGCCCGGACACGTTCTCCCCCTGCCCCATCGTCAAATGGAACGGGGGCGTCAGCTTCCCCATCCAGTCCGGCCACCCGTGCATCGGCTGTACGGAGCTGCACTTCTTTGACCGCATGACTCCGTTCTACAAGACGCTGCCGAACGTGAACGGCTTCGGCGTGGAAGCCTCCGCCAACGTCATCGGGGCTGTGGGCGTAGCCGGCGCCGGCGCGGCCATCGCCGCCCATGCCGTAGGCTCCGTCATCCATTACAAGAAGCAGCACATGAAGGAGGAAGCGAACGTCTCCCTGCCCGCCTTCGGGGACGCTCCCGGCTCGCCCGACAAGGAAACTGAAGAATAGCCAGAAGCCCCTTACCACCAGATTACCATGAGCAATTACACATCAGCGGACGTTCCGGAATCCAGCCGGGTGGTCATTGACCCGGTGACGCGCATTGAAGGCCACTTGCGGGTGGAAATGGAGGCCGGGGACGGCGTCATCAAAAACGCCTGGACGTCCACCACGCAGTACCGCGGCATTGAGGTGATCGCCTGCAAGCGGGATCCCCGTGACGTCTGGGCTTTCGTGGAACGCATCTGCGGCGTCTGCACGGGCACGCACGCCATCGCGGCCCTGGCCGCGGTGGAAGACGCGCTCCAGTACCCGGTGCCCGTCCAGGCCCGCCTCATGCGCGACCTGGTCAGCGGGGCCCTGGGCATCCAGGACCACGTCATCCATTTTTACCAGCTCCAGGCCATGGACTGGGTGGACGTGATGTCCGCCCTGAAGGCGGACCCCGCGGAAACCGCCGCCATCGCCAAATCCCTTTCCGACTGGCCCCTGTCCTCCGCCGCGTATTTCGCCGGAGTGCAGAAAAAGCTGAAGGACTCCATCGCCTACGGGCAGTATTCCATCTTCACGAACGGCTACTGGGGCCATCCGGCCTACAAGCTGCCGCCGGAAGTGAATCTGCTGGGCGTGGCGCATTACCTCCAGGCCCTGGTCTGGCAGCGGGACATGATCAAGATCCACACCATTCTGGGCGGCAAGAACCCGCACCCGAACTTCCTGGTCGGCGGCATGGCCTGCGCCATCAACATGAACAATGACCAGGCCATCAACCAGTTTTCCCTGAGCTACCTGAAGCAGCTGGTGCAAACCTGCCACGATTTCATCCACAAAGTATATTATCCGGACATTGTCGCCATCGCCGGATTTTATAAGGACTACGCCCATATCGGCGCGTCCAACCCCAACTTTTTCTGCACCGGGGCTCCGTCTGAAATCAACGCGGGCGCTCCCGCCGGCAAAGGCATGATCAAGCCCGGAGTGCTGCTGAACGGGGACTACAGGAACGTGCTCCCCTTTGACCAGGACAAGATCAGGGAATTCGTCACCAGCTCCTGGTACAAATACTCGGAAGGCAGGGACGCGGGCCTGGCTCCGTATGACGGGGAGACGAATGCGGACTACAACGGCCCCAGGCCGCCCTACAAATGGCTTTCCGACCGCCCGCAGTACACCTGGGTGAAAGCCCCGCGCTATGACGGCCACGCGATGGCCGTGGGCCCGAACGCCCGCATGATGATTGGCTACGCCCAGGGGGTTCCCGCCATCGTGGAACGGGTGGACGCCGCCTGCGACAAGCTGGGCCTGCCGCGCGACAACGCTTTCATGAACTCCACGCTGGGCCGCGTGTACGGACGTGCGCTGGACGCCCTGATCAACGTGGACATGATGGTGGACCAGCTCCAGGAAATGACGGACCGCATCAGGAACGGGGAAACCGCCACCTTCAACCCGGAAAAATGGGAGCCGGAAACCTGGCCCTCCTCCTGCAAGGGCGTGGGCTGGGTGGAAGCGCCCCGCGGCAGCCTGAGCCACTGGGTGCGGATTGAAAACGGCCAGACGGCGAATTACCAGGCCGTGGTCCCCAGCACCTGGAACAGCTCCGGCCGGGACGCGGAAGGGCAGATGGGGCCATACGAATATTCCCTGGCCCATACCGGGAAACACCCGCTGGTGGACCCCTCCCGCCCGGTGGAACCCCTGCGCACCATTCACAGCTATGATCCGTGCCAATCCTGCGCCGTCCATTTGTTTGACGAAGAAGGGGAAGCCATTCTGACCAGACAGGACCCGTGAAAACGACTCTTATCGATAACGACCTCACCCTGGCGGTGGAGGATGCCATTCCGGCCAGTCCGGTGTACGCTCCGGAGGAAATCCTGGCCCTGGCCGTGTGCGCCTCCCCCAACGGCAGCAGGGACGCGGGAGACCTGGCCCTGCTCCACGCCGCGCGGGAACGCGGCATAACCCTCCCTTACGCCCAGCGGGAAAACTCCTGGGAGGCGCCCTCCCGGGAAAGGCCGTACAGCACGGCTGTTCTGAAAGCCGCGGATAAGGCGGACGCCGCCCCTTTCATGGTAGCCCGCGGCAATCTGAAAGCGCTGGAAAATCTGTGCGAAGTCAGCTCCCTGGAAAAGGAGCGCATGAACAAGGCTTTCAAGGAACACTCCCCCTCCGGCTTTGAACCCGTGGCCGTGGCCGTCCACCGGTCCGGCGCGCCGTGGCGCCTGCTGGGCGTCGTGCCCATGCACGCCATGAGGGACGTGCGCCGCCTCTCCATGGCCAGGGCCAACTTCCGCTACTTCCACGTCTGGGACTGGCCTCTGCGCGTGCTGCACTGGACGTGGGTGCTCTGCATCATCGGCCTGTCCGCCACCGGCATCTGCATCGCGGAAGGGTGGTTCCTGAAAATGGGGGATCTGCACGGGGCTTTCCAATTCGGGACGCTCCGTTTCGTGCATTATGCGCTGGGGTGGGTCCTGGTGGTGGTGATGATGCTGCGTTTTTCCTGCTTCTTCATGGCCTCCAACAAATACCAGAGCTTCCGGGCCCTGTTCCCCGTCTCCAGACAGGAGTGGAAGGATCTGTACGCCACGGCGGTGGACTACCTGTTCGCCCGCAGTTATGACGGCCCCCGCTACATCGGCCACAATCCCCTGCAGCAGTGGACATACACGGGCGTGTACGTCCTGTTCACCACCATGGTGGTGACCGGGCTGGCCCTGTACGCCCTGTATGAGCCGCGCCACTGGTTCTACCGCTGGTTCATGCCGCTGAACGACCTGATAGGCATTCCGTACGTGCGCCTGGTGCATCTGGTGGGCATGTGGTGCTTCATCATCTTCGCCATGATCCACGTGTACCTTTCCATCCTTTCCGGGAACGTGGACCGGGACGGCACCATCTCCTCCATGTTCAGCGGCGGACGATGGCTGCGCAAGGGCGTCAAATTCCGGGATGAATAACTCTCCGCTCTCCCCTCTCCCCTCTGCCATGAAACCGGAGCCATACACGGAAGAACTGCGGGGCTGCCCCGTGAAGGGGAATGCCTATCCCGTGCTCGTGCTGGGCATCGGGAACCCGCTCATGGGGGATGACGGCGCGGGCGTGGATCTGGCCCACCGCCTCCAGGAACGGGATTACGGCCCGCTGGTCCACGTGGAGGAAGGGGGGACGCTGGGCATGGCCCTGCTGCCCCTGCTGGAAGATGCGGACACGCTCATCCTGCTGGACGCCGTCAGGACGGGGGCCCGGCCGGGAACCGTCGTCACGCGCAGCCGGGAAGAACTGCCGCGCCACTTTTCCCGTGTGATATCGCCCCACCAGATAGGCATGAAGGAAGTGCTGGGGGCGGCCCAGCTGTGCGGCACGCTGCCGCGCGCCATCACGCTGGTGGGGGTGGAGGCCCTGCATACGGATTTCTGCCGCCCCATGTCCGCGGAGGTGCTGGAAGCGTTGCCGAAGGCGCTGGACACGGCGGAGGCCCTCATCGCCCGCGCCCTGGCGGAACATCAGGCCCGGAAAAACGCCCATGCATGAAGTAGGCATCATGGAAGGCGCGCTGGACATGGCCCGGCGGCTCATGGAAAAACACGGAGGCAGCAGGCTGAGGCGCGTGCACATGACCCTAGGCAGCCTGAGCGGCGTGGTGCCGGAAGCGCTTCAATCCGCCTTCCTGGCCCTGAAAGACTCGTATGCGGCGCAGGAGGCGGTCCTGGACGTCACCTGGGTGGAGGCCGTGTGCCGCTGTGACGCATGCCGGGCGGATTTTTCCTTTACGGAACACGGCTACATCTGCCCCGGCTGCGGAGAACCGGCCCTGGCCATCCTGCGCGGGCGGGAACTGGAGCTGACCCGCGTGGAGTGGGAATGAACAGCGCTTCTTCCGGAAAAAATAAAGGAAATTTGCCCGAACATTTTCCCCGGACGGAGGGTCTAACCCCGTTGGGGCGCCTCCACCGCGCCGCAAACGTCAAACCAGCTATGCAACCGGAGCCATGAGCAATATCAACCCATTTATTCTAACAGGGATGATGCCGCTTTCAGCCTCATCCATGAACCGGGTCTCCTACATGTGCCCTGTCACCATCAGCAACGATGTGGTGCAGGGCCAGACGGACATTCAGGATTCCCTTACCGTTGATTCCGGCGGAAATCTTTACATCATCAACGCCCCCGTTTACGTAGGCGGCCCCAATCAGCCGGACCACGGGCACCGCACCGCCCACCTCGTCATCCGGAACGGAGGCGCCATGACGCTCCTGGGAAACCTGCCGGACCATATGACCGTTTTCCTGGGGGACAAGGCCAACGGCAGCCTGGAAATCAACGGCGGCCGCCTTCTGATGGGCCAGGGGCGCATTCAGGGCTCCAGGGAGCATGAAGGCAGAATCGCCATGGCGGACGGCTGGCTCTTCGCCTCGGAAGTGGATCTGCCGGCGGAGGGCTCGGAGCTCGTCATCAGGCACGGCCTGATGCGGATTAAAAAACTCTCCGGCAACGCGTCCACCCGCATTTACGGCGGCGTCCTGCATGTGAAGGAGGAAGCCCGCGCCAGCCGCATCCATTTGATAGACGACGGCGTGCTGCTGCTGGGCAGCGTCACCAGCCAGCCCTCCGCGGACGTCATGGCCGGAGCCGGCATCAACTTCCGCGGGGACGGAGGGGCGCTGGTCATCCGCATCCCCCACCCGGAACATGCTCTGACGCGCACGCGGGAAGCGGAACACGTCTTTGACGAACTGCTCCGGAGAGGCAAGCTCTTTCATGACAGCGAACCCATGGCCAGCTTCCAGGGGTTCCACATGAGGGAGTTCACGGGACATGACGGACTGACGTACGCCGCGCTGCGCCCCTCCGCCCAGCTGGACGCGGAACAGAACCAGGTCACCCGCCTGCTCCATGCGTTCATGTACGGCGGCGGTGAAAAGGACATGCCCATCTAATTCCCTCCGGCAAGGAAAGCCCTCATCAAAAAAACCGCCGGCATTCAGCGCCGGCGGTTTTTAAGTCTGTTGATCTGTTGAGAAACGGAAAAACGTTATTTCAGGAATTTAATCGTGAAGGGAGGCACATAATCGTAATCCCCGTTCGCCGCCTTGACGGCAGCGATGATGGAGAAAACGATCCAGGCGATGACCACCACGGGGGCGAGCACGAACCCGATCAGGATCAAACATGAAAGACAGGCCGCAACCGTATAGATCGCCCAGGAAATCTGGGCGTTCAGAATATTCTTTCCTATTTTGTCCACCAGAGGGTTGGCGTCCCTCCAGACCAGCCAGCAGATCAGGGGAGGAATAATGTTCACGCCGGCGGAGCCTCCGAAAAAGACGGACACCAGCGGGGAAACCGCCGTCAGGATAGCCTGCGTTTTATCCGATTGTTTCTCAGGGGCGGGCTCCTGAACCGGTTCCTGGATCATTTGTTGTTCTTCGTCCATAAAATGAAAGCAATGGAAAGCGGATGAAGGTGAACGGAAACCTTTTCCGCTTCATTCCGCCTTAATGAAACCTTTTTTACATATTCCTCCCCGTAGTCAAGCTTCCAGACCGTCCTTTTCCTGCATAAAAAACGCTCTCCGGCAATCATCCTTGCCACTACGCAGGCCGGAAGCCATACTGCCGGACATGACCCATGCCCTGACGCTGCTCGTCTTTTCCGCCTGTCTGGGGGCCTGTGCCCCGGAAGTACGGGAAATCCCTCCTCCCGCCTCTTCCGTCACCCGCCGTGAAGCCCTGGCAGCCAGCCGGGCCTACACCTCCATGATTTGGCGGGGCTCTGTCCGGAATGTCCGCCACGAAACGGACGGGGACGGCATCCGGACAGACACGCCGGACGCCTCCGCAGCCGGATATGACGCCGGAGCATGGTGGAAGCCAGGCATGCGCTCCACCGGCATGCCGTATAAATGGGGCGGCTTCGACACCCCGCGGCAGTTTTCCAAACGCCTGAAGGCGGACGCGGCCAACGGAGGGCTCCCCGCCGCGGCCGGAGACATGGGCACCCCGGAAAAGCAGGCCGCGGGAGACGCCGCCGTCAGCCGCTTTGCCGCCGGAGTGGACTGCTCCGGCTTCGTCTCCCGCTGCTGGCGGCTGGACAGGCCCTTTTCCACACGGGAACTCCCCGCCCTCTGCACGCGGCTTCCCTCCTGGGAAGACCTCCGGACGGGAGACATCCTGATCGCGCCGGGGCGCCATGTGCTCCTGTTCATTCAGTGGGAGGGAACGGAAAAGAACAGGTTCCTGGGCAGTGAAGCCGGCCCCCTGCCTGCCTGGAAATGTTCGGAGCATGTGTTCAGCCGCCCCATGCTGGAAAACAGCGGCTACCGCCCCATGAGATACAGGGGCATGCGGGACTGAAAACAGGTTCCTGAGCATCCGTCATCCCCCTTCTTTCCCGGAACAGGAACAAGAGGAAAGACATCGGGAAACATTCCGCAAGTTCTCCGCCCCCCTTCCATAAAAAGAAGCCCGGCATCCCCCATGCGGCAGGGATGCCGGGCTTGCCGGCCAGTACGACCCGCCAAAGGCGGCGGACGTTCACGCGCCGGGAATTACAACGGCTGTACGTTCATATGGAACACCTTCCCCTGGAAGGAGGAGCCAAGTTCCTTCAGAGGCAGAATGAACGTGGAACGGTGCACTTTGGGACGATGCTTGAAGTTGTCCGGAAAATCCTTGGTCTTGTCGGAAAAATTCTTCAGCACGGCAGTTCCGGCAGGCTCCCCGTCAAGCAGCAGGCTGGTTTTTTCCGGTTCCCCCACAATTTCCACCTTGACCTTCCGGCCCACGGGCAGCTTGGCGCCGAAGGAAAATTCCAGAGAATCGTCACGGCGGAATCCGACGGTGCCGTCCTTCATGACCGCCAGCAATTCTCCTTCAGGAGCGGAAAGAAGCACCTGCTCTTTCCCTTCCGGAGCGGCAGTCAATTCCAGTTCCATCGTCAGGCGGTAATTCGGCCCCAGGGCAGGCTTGCCCAGCTTCTGGGGGAGGGAGGAAGGCTTCACCGCAAAGGGCTGGGCATCCTTCCATTTGTACAGGGGATTGGTGCGCGGGGCATTGCCGATGGAGGAAACCAGCTCGCGATGCTGTTCAAACGTATCCGGAGCCTTGGCGGTTCCCCACAGTTTCTGGCTGAGCACGTCCATGGAACCGGAAATGATCCCCCAAATGTCATAAGGCGCGTATCCCGTATGCATAATGTCCGTTTCATCATTCCAGACGGCGAAGGTGCCCCCGAGGAGCTGGGGATGCCCGGAAGGCAGCGTTTCATTGCCGATGCGGTTGGGAATCCAGTTATTATACAATCCCTTATGGTTTCTGTCCATCCGGTAGTAACCGGCAAAGGGAACGATATAAAGGGCCCCGTCGTTCGTATTGATCACATCATAGCCCTGGTTGACGGCCTCCCACGCTCTCATCCAGCCGGTATTCCAAAGGTTCATCTGGACGCCCTTGCTGACTACCGGGGTCTTGCCCGGCTTGGTGCTCAGGCTTCCCCAGATGCGGGGCGTATAACCGCGCTTGAGGGCATGGCTGAGCACGGCGTTCGCAAAGTGGCGGTAATCTTCCTTGTCCCCATAGAATTCATCCGCCCCCACATGCACCACGCCGCAGTCCGCGAACACGGGACGGCCCAGCTTGGGGTCCTTCAGCAGGTATTCGTCAAAAACCTTGCTCACCAGGTCAATCGTTTCCGGGTTGGCGGCGTCCAGCATCTCGCAGCGGCGCTTCTCATGATTCATGGGCCCTTTGTAAATGAGATCGGGCCGCAGACGGGTAAAGGAAAGGGCATGCCCCGGCGTGTCGAACTCCGGAACAATATTGACGCCGTACTTCTTGGCATAGCTGACCAGGTCGGCGAATTCCTTCTTGGTATAAAAAAGGTCCCTGGCCGTCAGGGGCGTGCCGTCCTTCCCCTTCATGTTGGATTCCAGGCGGAAGGCCGCGTAGCTTTCCTTGAACGGATCATGGCCGTTGTCCACATAGTGCTCGTGGAAAATATAGTTGTTGTTGATGACCAGGTGCAGGTCATTCATCTTGTACCAGGCCATGGTGCGGATCACGTCCTTCAGGTAACTGAGGGGATACGGCGTGCGCGCGATATCAAGCATGAACCCGCGGAGCTGGTAGCGCGGGAAATCCACGGCCGTGCCGCAGGGCACGCTGCCGGGCGTCTGGCGGAGCATCTGCAGCAGGGTGCGCGTACCCCAGAACAGGCCGGTGGGAGCCGCCGCGCCGAGACGGACGCCGTCCCTGGCAATCTGGAGCCGATATCCTTCCCTGCCCAGATTGCCGCCCTTCACCAGGGAAAGGGAAATATCCGCCTTCGCCCCGGGGGCGACGAGCTTGACCTTCTTTCCCAGCACGTCTTCCATATCCGCCGCGAACAATTTGCCCAGCTCCTTGTCCGGGCATGCTACGGTAACCGTATTCCCCAGCTTGTATTCTCCCTGGCCCCCCTTCCATTGCAGGATTTCCGGGATGATCCGCGGCTTGGGATTGCCCTGGGCGGCCTGAGGAGCCTGAAGCATGATTTCATAATCCTTGCTGACGGCTTCCTTGCCGTCCTTGGTCACCTTGAAGCTGACGTTGACGGGGGTATCTGAAATAACAGGGGCTATCTTGCCTTTGCTGTTAACGAGCTGCTCATAGTCGGCCCCCAGCAGTTTAATCTGGGCTCCGGAAGCGCTCGGCATGGGCAGCTGCTTTGCCCCGGCTTTCACCGGGGGGATGGAAAGGGAATCCGCAATCTGCTTGGCGTCCTGCCCCATCAGGGGAGATGCGGCAAGAACGGCGATCATCAGGAATAGGTTGTTCTTCATGTTCTGGTCTTGTTTAGGAAAAGGAAATGTCTGATTGGCTCCAAAAACTACGCGCCCGCCGCCCCTTTCTTGCAGAGAAAGAGGAAAAAGCGGAGGAATTCTCCCTCTTTACGCCGGACGAAACTGCCATTCCGCCCAAACGGATTGCCGCGCGCCGGGCTTCACGAAGGAAAACCGCCGGTCAAAGGGGGAGACTTTCCCTCTTGTTTCAATAAATTATTATCCCAAAGAACCCGTTATTGGCGAGATAAAAAAACGGGAGGCCCGTGCGGCAGCCAAAAAAAGACGCCGCGCGGCGGCCTAACGCCGCCCCACGGCAAAAAACGGGAGCCGCCGCCTCTGCCGGGGACAACCGGCTCCGGACAGGAAAATAAAATCAGGCGCGGATATCCATCACCTCTCCGGCGGGAAAGCGCACCTTGGCCTCGCGGGCGTAAGAGTCGTCCTTGGCGCGGTAGCCCAGCGCCACCCCCACCACGGAGCGGTACGGCGTGCCGTCCAGCCCCAGAATTTCATCATATTTGGCGTTGTCCATGCCGCCGATCGTGCAGGAATCCACCCGCAGGGCGGCGGCGGCGCTGAGCAGGAACCCCACGGCGATGTACACCTGGCAATCCAGCCACGCATGCATCTTCTCCGGCGTCAGCGCCTCCACGTAACTGGTATAAAAACCGGCGGAGGAAGCCAGCTTTTCCGCGGAAGGGCGGCGCATGAATTCAATCTGGGCCAGGTAGCGGTCCACATCCCGCCTGGTGGCGGAGCGCCGGGAGCACAGCACCACGTAATGGGAGCAGTCCTCCACCTGGGACTGGTTCCAGGAAACCTCCCGCAGGCGCGCCTTCAGTTCCCTGTTGGTCACCACGACAAACTTCCAGAGCTGAAGCCCCAGGGAGGAGGGGCTGAGACGCAGGCTTTCCGCCAGCGCATGCCAGACAGGCTGCTCAAGGCGGGCTTCGGGATCAAATTTTTTGCAGGCGTAACGCCATTCCAGACCGTCAATATACTGTTCCGGGGAAATCGTCATGCAGGGTGAGACAGAAAAACGGAGAAACTGTTTAAAGAACCTCTTTCAATACCTCAATGCAGCGGGCGTTCTCCGCGGGAGTGCCCACGCTGATGCGTATCCATTCCGGCAGTCCGTAACCGTCCTGCGCGCGGACGATGACCCCCCTGGCGAGCATATCCTGGAACACCTGCCTGCCCCGGCCCACCTTCACCAGGATAAAGTTGCCCTGGCTGGGAATCCATTCTAGGCCCATTTCCCGGAAAACCTGCTCATAAAAACGCATGCCTTCCTTATTGTTCTCCACAGTGCGGCGCACATGCTCCCGGTCCTCCAGGGCGGCCAGGGCGGCCTCCTGGGCCAGTACATGCAGGTTGAACGGAGCGCGCGCCTTGTGCAGCATGCTGCAAACCTGTTCCGGAGCAAGGCCGTAGCCCACGCGCAGCCCCGCCAGGCCGTAAGCCTTGGAGAAGGTGCGCAGAACAACCACGTTGCGGCCTTCCCGCACAAATTTGAGGGTATCCGGAGGATTGTCGGAAAACTCCCGGTACGCCTCGTCAAAGACCACCAGCACATGTTCCGGCACCTTCGCCATGAAATCGTCTATTTCCTGCTGCCCTACTACGGTGCCGACGGGATTGGTGGGATTCGTAATGAACACGACGCGCGTATTGTCCGTAATGGCGTCCAGGAAACCGTTCAGGTCATGCGTCCAGTCCTCCTTGTTGGGCACTTCCACGTACGCGGCGCCAAACAGCTTGGACATGATGGGGTACATGGAAAAGGCGTGTTTGGCGGCCACCACCTCCGCACGGGGATTCAGCAGGGCATGGCAGATCAGTTCAATCACTTCGCTGCTGCCCGTGCCCACTACTGTCTGGTTGAACTCCACGCCGCAGAACTCCGCGATGGCGGAACGCAGGCGGAAAGCCGCGCCGTCCGGATAGATGTTCACGCCGGCTGCCGCACGGGCAATCGCTTCCACCGCTTTCGGGGACGGCCCCAGGGGATTTTCATTAGACGCCAGTTTCACAATATCATGGGGATCCAGGCCCAGTTCCCGGGCCGTCTCCTCAATCGGCTTGCCCGGCTGATAAGCCACCAACTCCAGCACATGCTGATTTGCGAAACTCTCAATACTCATAGCGGCGGCATGTTACCGCCATTCCCCGTTTCTGGCAATACGGATTTCCATGCGGCCAGACCTTGGGAATATGGCAGCCTTTCAACCGCGCCGGCGCTGCCGGAAGAAGGCCCCCTTTCCCGGAATTTCCCCCTTCTTTCTGAAACGCCTTTCTTCCGGAGAAAGGCAGCCGTCCTCCTTCTCCGGCAGATTTCCTCCTGCTTCAAAGACGAGCCACTTAACAAGTTCTTCCATGCCCAAGGAGGGTAAAACATTCCCCTTAAAAGAAAGGGGAGACGGCATTCCGCAATGAGCGGGGAACCGGCCCCACGGACCGCCCCGCCCGCCTATTTTTCACGTCTGCGGTCCCCGCGCGGACGGCTGCGCAGAGTCTGGTATCCGGCCACAAGAAAGGCGAACGCGGTCACCGCCAGAAAGGAACGGAACAGCCAGGCCAGAAGTTCCCAGTAAATCTCCTGAGTCATGCGGAAGGTTTTTTGCCGGAATCGGGAACGTTTCCCAAATCTTCCCGGAGGCGTTTGACGGCACAGGCAATCAGGGTGGCCTTATCCAGCTGGCAGCGTTCCATGTTCAGCGCGTCCGCTTCCGCATCCCGGAAGAAATGGACCGACAACGGCATTTTCCCCTTGATTTGAATTTTTTTCTGACTCTTTTTTTTATTTTCCGTCTTCATAAAAATCCTTTTTTTGGTGCAATAACGGCCTCAACTGCCCTTTTGCACCCCAACAATGCACCTTAAACGGTATTTCCGTCAACAAAAATATACCATTAAAATGACTTTATGCAAAAAAGATTGAAGAATCGCACCATTTTCGTTACAAAAGGCGCATGAGTGAGAATCAGGACGAACTCAAAATGCAGATCAAGGCCTGGCTGAAACAGCAGAACATTTCCCGCAATGATTTTGCGGCGGAATGCTTCGTGTCTCCCAACACGGTCCGCAACTGGCTTGCCAAGGTAGCCATCCCCAAAGACAAGGAAGCTCTCATCCGGCTCATGATGGAAAAGACGGAAAGGGAGAAAAAATTGAAGCAGGCGGCAAGAGCCAATTGGAAACCCTTTGTCGTCATGCTGAGTTTCGAGGATTACAAACTCATTGAAGAAGCCGCCAGGATGGACAACATGACGGTGGAGGAATGGGCGGAAGCCACCCTAATCAAGGATGCCCAGAAGAGGATGAAAAATTATTACGACGACGAAAACAGCCTTCCGGACAATATATTCCTGGCGGCGGAAGTCCCGGAGGAATACGGAGCGCCCAGGCGTTCCGGCCCTTCATCGTCACCACCTTCTTCTTCCCGCCGCAAACCACGGCACTAAATCATGGAGGGCATGGCATCCCGCCAGCGCCTCCCCTCTGGCTGTCCCGCCTCCCCTCTGGCTGTCCCGCCTGCCGGCGTGCAGTTCCGCCGAACGCTTCCCCAGGAGCCGGGAACGCCGGCCGTTTTTGCGGCGTGCCGGATCCGCTTTTTCCCGTCCGCCGTTCTCAACAATTTCTATTTCACGTTGATGGCGAGTCAACTCTTCTGTCTGTTGCTCCCCTCTGTCTTCCATTTCCCGTGGTTCTTTAAAAGCTTTCCCCTGTTCCGGGCATCGGGGCCCCGGCATCCCTTTCCGATGACTGACTCCTCCCTGAAAGGCCCCTGATTGGAGAAACCGTTTCATCACGCGCACTGCGCCGCTCTTGCCGCTGGCCGGCATGTTTCACATGGGCCAGATACGGCAGAAGGAACGGGGCGAAACGTTTCAGGGCAAAATAAAACAGGACGATGGCCGCAAACACCAGCAACGGAGTGAAAACGGCGAGAACAGGCTGGATTTTCATGACGGGAGGCAGGAAATCGTAAATGGGCCAGTGCAGCATGAACGTCAAAAAGCAGGCGGGAGCCAGCAACGCTATTTTCGCGGACAGGCCGGGCAGATGCTTTTCCATCCAGATGCCTGCATACATGATCATCATGACTCCCAGAAGCATGCCAATGGCTGTCTCTTTCCACAGAGGAATCATTCCGGCGGAATACAGCGCAATCAGCACAACGGGCATAAAAATGCTCACCCAGAAAAAAATGCCGAACTTCTTATTCAACACCAGATGAATATCGTCAATCTTCCGGGAACTGAGCGCAACGCCCAACAGATAAAAAGCACAGGTTCCAATGGAAATCGTCTCCATATGGTCCGGAGCCACGTTGAAGAAACAGAAAAAGAGGAGCACCGCAGGGAACAGCAGGATTTTGACGCGGACCAGAAGAGGCGTCAGCAACGTGAGAATGATAATGTCCCTCAGGAACCAGGAAGGGCCGATGGGAGGAACGGCATGGGAGTCATCCGCGGGGAAAAGGTTGATGCCCGGAAGGAAGACGTCCCGAATGCCGATCAGATTCTCAAGGCGGAAGGAAGCTCCGTCATGAGGCAAAACAAGGAGCACGTACAGCACATTCCAGAACATGAATGGAATGAACAGCCATAAAGCCCGGTTGAACGCCTTGTTCCAGGTGATGTTCCTGCCCAGGAAATACCCTGCCAACACCAGGAAAAAAGGAACCCTCCCCAGATAAAAGAGATGGAGGCTCACTGACTGGAGAAAGGGAGAGGACAAATGGACGTACATAATCAGGAGGGCGGCAATAACCCTTGATACGTCAATCCATAAGACACGTTTTGAGGGAGAAGGCGCAGACGTGTCGAGAATCGGAGGCTGGTTTTGAGCGTTATACATTTAAGCGGAAGAAAAAGTAATGCAGGCAAGAGCCAAAGTCAATTACTCGGAACCGTTTTGGGAAATGGGCGGCGCATTGGGGCAGCCCTGATTTTTTTGCTCGAACCGGATGCGGAGCTTCGCTATATTATCTTCCGTTATGGCAACACCGGATTTTCATTATCAGGCCCCTTTTCCCATGGAAAAGGACGACACTCAATACCGCCTCATCACGTCCGACTACGTGAGCGTAGGCGACTTTGAAGGACATCCCATGCTGAAAGTGGAACCGGAGGGCCTGCGCCTGCTGGCCGCGGAAGCCTTCCATGACGTGGCCTTTTTCCTGCGCCCCGCCCACCTGAAGCAGGTGGCCGCCATTCTGGACGATCCGGAAGCCAGCGCCAATGACAAAAGCGTGGCCCTGACGATGCTCCGCAACGCGGAAGTGGCGTCCGCCGGCATTCTGCCCTTCTGCCAGGACACGGGGACCGCTACCATCGTAGGCAAGAAGGGCCAGCAGGTCTGGACCGGCTGCGACGACTGCGAACAGCTTTCCCATGGCGTTTACGACGCCTATACCCAGAACAACCTGCGCTATTCCCAGACGGTGGCGCTGGATATGTACACGGAGAAAAACACCGGCACCAATCTTCCCGCCCAGATTGACCTGGAAGCGGTGGAGGGCATGAAGTACTCCTTCCTGTTCGTCGCCAAGGGCGGCGGTTCCGCCAACAAGACTTATCTTTACCAGGAAACGAAGGCCCTGCTCAACCCGGCCACGCTGAAAAAGTTCCTGGTGGAAAAGATGAGCACCCTGGGCACGGCGGCCTGCCCCCCCTATCACATCGCGTTCGTCATTGGCGGCACTTCTGCGGAAAAATGCCTGAAAACCGTGAAGATGGCCTCCACGAAGTATTACGACAACCTGCCTACTACGGGCAACGAATACGGCCGCGCCTTCCGTGACCTGGAACTGGAAAAGGAATTGCATGAAGAAGCGTGCAAGCTGGGCCTGGGCGCCCAGTTCGGCGGCAAGTGGTACGCCCTGGACGTGCGCGTCATCCGGCTGCCCCGCCACGGCGCCTCCTGCCCGGTGGGCCTGGGAGTCTCCTGCTCCGCGGACCGCAACGCGAAAGCCAAGATCACGCCGGAGGGCATCTTCATTGAACAGCTGGAAACCAACCCCGGCCAGTATATTCCGGAAGCCCTGCGCATGACCTCCAGCGAAGCCGTCTCCATTGACCTGAACCGCCCGATGAAGGAAGTCCTGGCGGAACTGGGCAAGCACCCCGTCACCACGCGCCTGAGCCTGAACGGCACCATCATCGTGGCGCGCGACATCGCCCACGCCAAGCTGAAGGAACGCCTGGAAAAGGGTGAAGGGCTGCCTCAGTACATGAAGGACCACCCCGTGTACTACGCCGGCCCGGCGAAAACCCCGGAAGGCTACCCCTCCGGTTCCTTCGGCCCCACGACCGCCGGCCGCATGGATTCCTACGTGGACCTGTTCCAGGAAAACGGCGGCTCCATGATCATGATCGCCAAGGGCAACCGCAGCCAGCAGGTAACGGATGCCTGCCAGAAACACGGCGGTTTTTACCTGGGTTCCATCGGCGGCCCCGCCGCCATTCTGGCCAAGAACAACATCAAGAAAGTGGAACTGCTGGAATACCCGGAACTGGGCATGGAAGCCATCTGGAAAATTGAAGTGGAAGACTTCCCCGCCTTTATTCTGGTAGATGACAAGGGCAATGATTTCTTCGCTAAAATCCGCGAAGGATGGGCCTGCGCCGGTTGCGGGCATTAAGCCTGACCCGGAAACAAAATGATTCGCGGCCGGAGTCCTTCGGGGCTCCGGCTTTTTGATGCTCCGGGTTCATCCCTTCTTCCCGGTCCGGACGGCGTGAATATCCGGGGGGGGGAAAAACTTCCGGTATTCATCATGCGCTTCTTCACGCAAACAGGTAATAAACCAGTATCAGCGCCAGATTGACGCCGGCAGCCAGCAGCGCCCTGCCCGGCCTCAAATACCGCGCCTTTCCAAGAAAAACCGCCAGCGCCGCAAAGACGGCGTACAGGGAGATCCACATCACAAAAAATGCCGTCAGGCTCCGCTCGTTCCCCAGGCCGGCCTGGGGCATGTTCCCGCCAGGGAAAAGAAACGGCAACGCCGGAAGCACGGCGTAAATGACATATACCCAATCCCTGGCTATCACCCTGAAAGAGACCGTCAGCGGCTCCCTGCCAAACAGAATATTACGGGAGCAGGCGTTCCGCGTCTTTTCCTTCCTCAGGGCGCAGGGCAAATAGAAGGGAAGAAGCATCAGCGCCAGGACAGGCCCGGCATATAAAATGGCGGCCATTCCCGCTACGAACGCGAAGAAAGCGGCAAAGAGGACAGGCACGCCCGCCATAAGCAGGAAAAGAAAGGCTGTGCTGCGCTCCGCCTTCTCCCCCATTTTCAGGAAAGACCATGAAAGATAAGCCACAGGGTAAAAATATGGTTTTTTGAAGTCTGCCAGAAATCGAGGCCGTGCGCAAGGGAAAGCCGCCCACAAACATCCGGTGCGGCAGAGACCCAGCCCTCCGCACGCGGCAAGAGGGGAACCAGACAGACTCTGATTGGGATTGCCCCGCGCCCGCGCCCGCGTTATCCTGTCTCTATGGTCTACCGAATTTGCAAATCCATTGAACTGGAAAGCGGGCATCTCCTGTCCAAACACCCCGGCAATTGCAAATTCCCGCATGGCCATACGCGCTCCGTAGAGATGGTGTTCCGGGCGGAAACGCTGAATGCCAATGACATGGTGCTGGATTTCAAGGCCGTCAAGCAGATGATGGGGGATTTCCTCCAGCAGTTTGACCACTCCCTGTGCGTGAATACGGAGGACCCGAATTACGCCGCCTTCGTGGCCGCATACGGGGAGCGCATCATTCCGTTCGACCGGGAAGACCCCACCAGCGAGGTGATGGCCCGCACTATTTTCAACGTTGCCCGTCACGCGCTGGAAAAAGCCAGGGAGAACCCCGGCGAATATCCTGTGAGGGCCTGTGTGGTGCTGGAACGCGTGCGCGTATGGGAAACCAGCAGTTCCTGGGCGGAATATGGGGAATAACTGAAACAGCGCGTTTCCCGCCGGGCGGAACGCTCCGCAAAGATTCCCGGCCCCGGCCGGAGGCACGGCCGCAATGCAGCCCACCCCGGAGTTCATCCCTTAAAAGGGATTCAGGCATATCATGCGTTTCTGCGTCCAGTGCCCGTAGGCGGAAGAATATACATCCGTAATTTCCCGGGCCCATTCGTCAATGGTGCGCTGATGGTGGGCGTATTTTTTAAAATCTTTGGTGTCCACGCCCAGCAGGGAGCTGTGGTCTTCCTCATAATCCGCAAATTCGGAAACGACGCGGCCGGACTCATCCTTCAGGCGTCCCGCCATGGCAATGTGCCCTTTCTTGATGAACCGTTTGACCAGCCCTCCCCCCTTGATGCCGCTCAGCGCCGTGACAAAGATGCCGGCCCTGGCATTCGTGGGAGTGATGGAAATGATGGCGAGTTCCAGTGTATAGGCCCCTCTGGTTCCCGGAGGGACCATTTCAAAATGCGGATTTTCGGCAACCTCCTTTTCCATTCTGGTTGCAACGCTCTTCTGGAAATATTCCGCCAGGCTGCGCAGGGCATCAAACCCTTCCGCGGTATCCGGCCTTACATCCATGTGCGCCGTATCCACCGGAACAACAGCCATCAGGACTTTTTTGCCATCCACGCCGTTCACCCTGTCATTCCAGATTTTTTTGTCATCGGCATTCCAGTACGCGTCAAAGGGAATATGGGAATCCTTATTTTTTACCTGATGAGCAATAAATCCTGTCTGGGGAACATGTTTGAAGTTATTGGAACAAGACACTACCGCCATGCAGCCAAGCAACACGAGAGCCATCAGGGAAGCTGAGAATAAAAACCGGTGTTTCTTCATATCAAGTAACAGGCAGAATCGTTTTTATCATGGCCCGGCACCAGCTGTCAATAAAACCTGCGGGTGAACATCCGGGGCGGCGGCCCCCTGCCGCGCGGAAGGGGCCAAAGCGGGAATGCCTAGTCTTCTTCCCCCATGGGGCGGTATTTCACGGCCAGTTTTTCCAGGATTTTCAGGGCCCTGGCGGCGCGGCGGCGGAAGGATTTGTAGTCCCGGGGGTCGCAGTCGCTCCAGGCGCGTTCGGACAGGGCCAGGGCGCGCGGCCACGCCATGTATTCCACCAGCCCCATATTGTACAGGTATTCCGTCCAGATGTTCGCCTGGAGGCCGCGCACCCTCGCGGCTTCCTCCGGGGAAAGTTCCGGCAATTCATAGCCGTACACCTGTTTGAGCGGAATAAGGCCCCCTACGGCTTTCGGCTCCGTGGACGCGGCAGACTGGTAATAGTCAAAATAGAAATGGGAACACGGCGCCAGGATGACGGGATGCCCCTTCCTGGCTGCCGCCGCGGCAAAGCCGTTGCCGCGCCACGCCATGACGAGGATGCGTTTGTCCGCCTCCAGTTCCCCGGCTTCATCCCAGACAATGGCGTCATAGCCGCCCTGCCGCACGTAGTCCGCAATCTGCTGCAGGAAATCCCGGCTCAGGGCCTTGAGGTCCTTCTCCCTCAGGCTTTTTAAGCGGTTCTGGCAATACCGGCATTTTTTCCATGCCTCGGCAGACACCTCGTCATGGCCCAAATGAATGGGGGAGCCGGGCGGAAAAACGGCCTTGAGTTCATCCACCACGTCTTTCACGAAGCGGAGCGTTTCCGGCCGCCCCATGCAGACGGCGTCCCGGCCTTTTTTCCCTTCCACGGGGAAGTCCACGCCGTCGCAAATCAAATCCCCGTAGGCATGCATGGCCGCATAGGAATGGCCGGGAAGGTCTATTTCCGGAACAACGGTGACCTGGCGGCTGCGCGCATAGGCAATGATCTCCCTCATCTGCTCCTGGGTGTAAAAACCGCCGTAGGTAGCTTCCGGGTCATGCTCCTGGATGGCGAGTTTCACTTCCTGCCAGTTCCACTCCCCGTCAGCGAGCGGAACGCGCCAGGCGCTCATGGAGGTAAGCAGCGGATATTTTTTAATTTCCAGGCGCCAGCCGGGACCGTCCGTCAGGTGCAGGTGGAGGCGGTTGAGCTTGAACAGGGACATGGCGTCAACCATGCGCTTGACTTCCGCCACGGTGAAAAAGTGGCGGGAAACATCCAGCATCATGCCTCGCCATTCAAAGCGGGGAACATCCCGGAGGGAAAAAACGGGTACGGAAAACCCTTCCCCGGTCCGGTTGGCGTTCAACACCTGAACCATGCTCTGCCACGCGTAGAAGAGGCCCTGGGGAGCCGCCGCTTTCAGATGCAGGAAGCCCCTCCCTTCCCTGTCGCGCACCAGTCGGGCTTCATATCCTTCGCCCGTCCCCGAGGGGCTTCCCTCAACCGAACAAACGGCATCCGCAGACGCCCTGTCACGGGTCATGGAGAGGCCGGACAAAACGCCCTGGGCGTGGAGCACATTCAGGAGGGCTTCCACTACGGGAACATCCTTTTCCGGCGCATACACCGCCAGCCGCTGCGGGAGATGAGCCACGGCGGCCCGGTCAGACCTGCATGCGGAAGGCGCTGGGAGCAACACCTCCTCAGCCGGCAGCGTTTCCGCCATGCCCGCGCCTGGCACTCCGGACAGAGCCAGCCATGCGGCCAGCCGGAAACAACGCCCCTTATTCATCATTCAGAAAATACGGCCCGCCCTTGTCTCTTCTTTCAATGGAAGGAGCTTTCCCTCAGGCCCCTGTGTTCCGGAAAGCAAAGGCGCGGCCGTATTCAGCCGCGCCTGCCAGTTTCCATCCTTTTTTACATTTACCTGCGTCCGCCAAAAAGGCCGCCAAGGCCGCCACCTAATCCACCCAGGCCCTTCAGGCCTCCCAAACCTCCGCCCATGCCGGGAAAACCGGGCATCTTGCCCCCCTTCCCTTTCATGGAAGCCATCTGCTTCATCATGGCGCCCATTTTGCCTTTGCCGGACATCATCTTGCGCATTTCGGAAAAATTCTTGATCAGTTTGTTCACTTCCATCAGCGGGCGGCCGCAGCCCGCGGCAATGCGGCGGCGGCGGGACGGATTCAACAGGTTGGGATTGCTCCTTTCCTTGGCCGTCATGGAGAGCACAATGGCTTCCATGTGCTTCATCCGCCTGGGGTCCAGGGCGCCTTCCGGAAGCTGTTTCTTGATTTTGCCGAAGCCGGGGAGCAGGCCCAGCAGTCCTTCCAGCGGTCCCAGGCTCTGCATCATTTTCATCTGGTCCAGAAAGTCGTTGAAATCAAATTTGCCGGACATCATGCGGTCCATGGATTTGGCCGCCTGCTCTTCGTCAATGCGCGCGGCGGCATGCTCCACCAGCCCGACAATGTCGCCCATGCCCAGAATGCGGTCCGCCATGCGGCCGGGGACGAAGGGGCCGAACTGGTCCAGTTTTTCCCCCTCACCGGAAAATTTGATGGGCTTGCCCGTCACGGAACGCATGGAAAGAGCCGCGCCCCCACGGGCATCGCCGTCCAGCTTGGTCAGGACGATGCCCGTCACGTTCACGGCACGGTCAAAGGTCTGGGCCACGTTCACGGCCTGCTGGCCCGTGGCGGCATCCGCCACCAGGAGCGTTTCCCGCGGCGCAAGGAAGGAGTGCAGATGGCGCAGCTCGTCTATCAGGGCTTCATCCACCTCCTGACGGCCCGCCGTGTCAAAAATCATGACGGTCCCGTTCTGGGTCCGTGCCCATTCCAGAGCCTCGCGCGCCACGGCCACCACGTCCTTGCTGCCGGGAGCGGGCTTATAAACGGGCACTCCTATTTGTTCCGCCAGCGTGGCCAGCTGGTCCACGGCGGCGGGGCGCACCAGGTCGCAGGCCACCAGCAGGGGGCGGCGCCCCTCGTTCTTCAGGCGCAGGGCCAGCTTCGCGCTGGTCGTGGTCTTGCCGGCGCCGTTCAGGCCCACCACCATGATTCTGGCAGGGTCCGTCAGGTCCAGCCCCACGGCGTCCCCACCCAGCAGGGCGGCGATTTCATCACGGAAAATTTTGACGATTTGCTCTCCGGGCTTGATGGATTTGAGCACTTCCTGCCCCATGGCCCGTTCCTTCACACGGCCGATGAATTCCCGGGCCACGCCAAACTCCACGTCCGCCTCCAGCAAGGCCAGCCGGATGTCGCGCAGGGCGTCTGCAATATTTTTCTCGGAAATCTTGCCCAGGCCGCGAAGCCTCCGGAACGTGTTATCCAGTTTATCTGCTAAAAGTGAAAACATAATCGTATGATGCGCCAGACTGTGCCACATTTCCCCCTTCCCGTCAACAAGCGCGCCCTGCATGGGACATGATGCTTGACTTGCCGGGGGCTTCGTCCCATCTTTTCCCGCATGGCACCCTTTGACCTGAAAGAGGAAATTTTACGCCTGAAAGAAGAACGCAACGCCATCATTCTGGCGCACAGCTACCAGACCGGGGATATCCAGGACATAGCCGACTACGTGGGCGACTCCCTGGGGCTGGCCTACAAGGCGCAGAATACGGATTGCGACGTGATCGCCTTCTGCGGCGTCCATTTCATGGCGGAAACCGCCAAAATTCTTAATCCGGACAAAACCGTCATTCTTCCGGATGCCGACGCCGGCTGTTCTCTGGAAGCCTCCTGCGACGCCGGTGAGCTGGAAGCCTTCTTAAAAGAAAACGCCCATAAAAATTACTATGTAGTGGCGTATGTGAACTGCTCCATCGGCGTCAAGGCGCTGGCGGATGTAATCGTTACTTCCGGAAATGCCGTAAAAATCGTCTCCCAGGCTCCGAAGAACCGCCCCATCCTGTTCGTCCCGGACCAGAATCTGGGCGCTTGGGTAAGCCGCCAGCTTGGTCGCCCCCTGGAACTGTGGAACGGGGCCTGCCACGTGCACATGGAATTCACGCGGGACCAGATTCTTGCCCTGAAGGAAAAGCACCCCGGCGTGCCGGTGGTGGCCCATCCGGAATGCACGGAGGCCGTGCGCCTGCTGGCGGACCATATCTGCTCCACGGAGAAAATGATTCCCTATTGCACGGAAAGCCCCGCCAAATCTTTCATCATTGTGACGGAATCCGGCATTCTGCACCGTCTCCGCAAGCTGGTTCCGGGCAAAGAATTCATTCCCGCGCCCACGGAGCAATGCTCCTGCAGCACCTGCCCGTACATGAAAATGAACACGCTGGAAAAACTGTACCTGGCCCTCCGGGACCTTTCTCCCGCCGTGGAACTGCCGGAAGACCTGCGCAGAAGGGCGGAAGCCCCGCTGCTGCGCATGCTGGAGCAATCCCAATCCTGACCCCTGCCTTTCCCGCATGATACGCCTTTCAGACCACATCGCGGCCGCTGGCGGCTGGCTCTCCCTGGAAGCTTTCATGCAGCTGGCCCTGCACCACCCGCAGGAAGGGTACTACTCCTCTTCCATTGAAAACATCGGTCAACGCGGGGATTTTTCCACCACCCCCACGCTTTCCCCCATCCTCGCAAAAGCCATTGCCGCGCACTGGAAAGAAGCCTGCGCCCGCTGCGGCAGGCGGCTGCCCCTGCTGGAAATAGGCGCCGGTTCCGGCGCCCTGGCCGTCAAAATCCTGGAACGGCTGGGATTCTGGAACCGCCTGAATACGGACTACGTGATTGTGGAATCTTCCCCGCGGTTGCGCGAATTCCAGCACCTTCTGCTGGGAGGCAGGGCCAAAATTTATTCCACCATGGAAAAAGCGCTGAAACACTGCGGAGGCAAGGCCTTTATTTTCTCCAACGAGCTGGTGGACGCTTTCCCGGCGCGCGTATTCGAATACACGGAACAGGACTGGAAGGAAGTAGGGCTTGTCGTGAAAAACGGAGCCGTCCGGGAAGAACTGCGCCCCGTCCGGCAGCAGCCGCTTTTCTCCCATATGCTGGAATACGGCTCCCAGCCGGGGCAGCGGGTGGAAATTCACGACTCCTACGCGCGCTGGTTTACGAGCTGGCTTCCCCTCTGGAACATGGGCGTCATGACGGTCATCGACTACGGGGATGAAATGGAGCGGCTGTACTATCGCCGCCCCCGGGGTTCCCTGCGCGGGTACAAAAGCCACCAGGTGCTGACCGGGGAGGAACTGTACCGTAACCCCGGCCTCACGGATTTGACCTGTGACGTCAATTTTACGGACCTGCTGGAATTATCCCGCAACTGTCTGGGAGACACAGTCACTTTCATGACCCAGCGGGACTACCTGCTCCCCCATGCGGAGAACACGCCTCAGGATGCCTTCCTGACGGATGAACACGGAGCCGGAGGGCACTTCCACGTACTCATCCAAGAACGCCAGCGGCTGCAACCGGAATAACCCTTAGACGCCAAAACGCCGGGAGTTTTTTCATTACCGGG